>JABUSI010000200.1 GCA_021442745.1 Erysipelotrichaceae bacterium
GTATTTCGGGTTTACGACTTCCTGTAACCACTGGTACAGTCCCATGCTTAATCCGTCGGAGAAGGTGTAATTTTTTGATGTGTTCAGACAGATGTTTGCCGGATCGTATTCTTCCAGCAGGCGGTTCAGGGCTTCTTCCTGGGTTTCCTTACCGAAATTCCAGTACGGTTCATACAATTCACTCAGTCCTTTGTCCGGTAAACTCAGGGAGAATTTATGATATTCGTCATTCTTCAGAATGAATACCATCATCGTTACCCGGCGGGCGGTCAGATAATTGCCCGGGGTGATGGCAGGAAATATCAGGTCTTCGTGGTACTCTTTGGATGCCACCAGCCAGCATTCGACGTTTCGTTGTTTCATAATTTCCGGAATGATGGTATCAATGCGTTCTTTCGCACAGATGTCCATAATCCGGTTCTGTTCGGGAATACTTCTTACTTTCATATCGGGTCCTCTTTTTCCATATAAAACAGTATTATACCAAAAAAAGAGCCGTCGGCTCTTTTATGATTAGTCTTTGTGATACAGTTTCTTCTGCTGATACACCGGATCGTAGGTCATGTTGACACCCAGTTTCCGGAATACGTTGGCATCTTCCAAAGGAAGGATAACCGTGCTGTGTCCTTCGCAGCCTTTCAGTTTGGACAATTGCTGCAAAGCCAGCTGGGCAATCGGATTGGTTGTGGCATTGATGCTTAACGCAATCAGTACTTCGTCGGAGTGTAACCGCGGATTGTGGTTACCCAGTGCATTGGTTTTCAGTTCCTGAATCGGTTCGATGACGTTTTTGGAAATCAGCGGTAAGTCGGAACTGATACCGCCTAATGCCTTCAGGGCATTCAGGATGACGGCTGCGCTCGGCCCCAGTAAGGAAGACGTCTTTCCGGTGACAATCTTTCCGTCCGGAAGTTCAATCGCCAATGCCGGTGCATTCGTTTCCTTTGCCTTGTCTCTGGCAACGTGAACGACGTTACGGCTGGCGGCATTGACACCGGCCTGGTTCATGACGAATTCGATCTTTTCAACGGCAGATTCCTTATGAGAATCCAGCTTGGCATCGACTAACGCCTGATAATACCGGCGGACGATTTCGTTTTTGCTGGCTTCGATGGCAGCATCTTCATCGGTAATACAGAAACCGACCATGTTGACACCCATATCGGTAGGGGATTTGTACGGGGATTCGTTCTGAATCCGTTCGAAAATACGGTTCAGTACCGGGAAGACTTCCACGTCACGGTTGTAGTTGGTTGCCAGCTGCCCGTAAGCGTCCAGATGGAACGGGTCGATCATGTTGACGTCGTTTAAGTCTGCTGTAGCGGCTTCGTATGCCAGATTTACCGGATGCTTCAGAGGAAGGTTCCAGATCGGGAACGTTTCAAACTTCGCATAACCGGATTTGACCCCGCGCTTGTTGTCGTGATACATCTGGGAAATACAGGTTGCCATTTTTCCCGAACCCGGACCCGGAGCGGTTACGACAATCAGCTGACGGCTTGTTTCCACATATTCGTTTTTGCCTAAACCGTCTTCACTGACAATCATATCCACGTTGCCCGGATAACCGACAATCGGATAATGAAGGAATACTTTCAGCCCCATCTGTTCCAGCTGCTGTTTGAAGGCAGCGGCACTCGGCTGGTTCTTGTATTGCGCAATGACTACGCTTCCGACGTACAGGTCCAGTTCCCGGAATGCATCAATCAGACGCAAGACGTCCTGGTCGTAGGTAATACCTAAATCCGAACGGGTCTTGTTCTTTTCAATGTCACCGGCATTGATGACGATGACCATTTCCACGTATTCCTTGATCTTTTCCAGCATCTTGATCTTGTTGTTCGGAATATACCCCGGCAAAACGCGTGAGGCATGATAATCATCGAATATTTTTCCTCCGAATTCCAGATACAGTTTTTCTCCGAAGCACTGAATGCGTTCGAGGATTTTCTCTGTCTGCAATGTAATGTATTTTTCTGAATCAAAGGCAATTCTCGTCATGATATCAACCCCCTTAAAAAATTACCCTAACGCGCACTATTATAGCACAGGCGCTTCGATTCGTTACAGGAAATTTACAAAAATATGGTATACTTTTACACAGGAGGATGATCAGAATGGAGACGAAAAAATTAGGATTCGGCTTAATGAGACTGCCGAAAAACGGAGAAGAAATCGACCTGGAAGAAACGTGTAAAATGGTGGATGCGTTTCTGGAAGCCGGGTTTACGTATTTTGATACGGCAAGAGTATACGTGGGAAGTGAAGAAGCCATCCGCAAGGCATTGGTAGAACGTCATCCGCGGGATTCGTATACCCTGGCCAGCAAGTGTGCTGCCTGGGCCGGATGCAAGACAAGAGAAGATGCGATTGCACAATTTGAAACCTCACTGGAAACAGCGGGTGTGGAATATTTCGATTACTATTTACTGCATAATTTAGGCGGAAACCGGACGAATTATTTTGATGACTGGGATCTGTGGAAGTATTTCTTGCAGAAGAAGGAAGAAGGAAAAATCCGTCATCTGGGATTCTCCTGTCACGGTACGGCGGAAGAACTGGATGAAATCTTAACGAAGCATCCGGAAATGGAATTCGTACAGTTGCAGATCAATTATGCGGACTGGGATAACGACAGCATTCAGTCCGGTAAGTGTTATGAAGTGGCCCGCAAACACGGGAAACAGGTTGTTGTCATGGAACCGGTGAAGGGCGGTCTGCTCGCAAATCCGGCTGATGCCGTACAGGATGTCTTCAGAAAACAGGATCCGGATGCCTCTTGTGCATCCTGGGCAATCCGTTATGCGGCAAGTCTGGAAGGTGTACTGGTTGTCTTGTCCGGTATGAGTTCATTGGAACAGATGAATGATAACCTGTCTTACATGAAAGATTTCAAGGGTTTAAACGAAACCGAACAGAAGACGATTGCAGAAGCACAGGAAGTATTGAAGAATCTGCCGATTATTCCTTGCACGTCCTGTGATTACTGTGCCAAGGTGTGTCCGATGAGTATCGGTGTATCCGGTCTGTTTGCGGCGATGAACCAGTATACCAAGTTCAACAGCAGAAAATCCTTTGACCGTACGGTTGAACACCGGGTTAAGGAAAAAGAACGCAATCTGGCGGATCAATGCATTCAGTGCGGTGCTTGCGAAGACGCGTGTCCGCAGCACATTTCCATCCGGGAAGAACTGGTAAAGATTGCCGGATTCATGAAATAAGAAAAGAACGATGTAACGTTTGAATTGTTACATCGTCTTTTTTTATTTGTCCCATATTTTATTCAGGAAGTAACAGAAATGTGCACCGTCCATGACCAGTTCCCGGTCAAAGATACCGTCCGGACTTAATTTCCGTAAGAAGTTGAACGCAAAGTTTCCGTCATTCAGTTTCAGGTTCTCTTCAAACCCGGCTTCAATGACTTTTTCTTCCAGACCGATTCCGACAAACTTCGGAGCGCGTCGGGCAAAAACCCGCTTGCCGTTACATTCCCGGACGGTTGCAACCCGGTCGGTTGTATGCGGCTTGTAGACGGCAACACCTTCGTTCTGATGACCGCTCAGAATGTATTCGGCAATCTTTACATAACGTTCCACATAAGAGGCGTCATGCAAGTCGTTTCCGGCTGCCAGAATGTCATAATACGGACGCAGGGAGTTCCAGACAAGAAGGTTCCGGTAGGAATGTTCCACACTGACAGTCGAATCAAAATAGTTTCCGTTCAATTCATCCCCGCAGAACAGAATCCGTGATTTCCGGTCCAGAAACTGTAAGCCGCCTTTTAAATGCTCATCGCAATGAATCACTTCCAGAGGGCGTCCTTTCAAGTCAATGATATCTCCGCCTTCGATAAATACCACCGGATAATCAACCGGAGCCGTTACGCCCGGTACCATCGTACAAGCCCTTCCTTCGTACGAATCCTTGTGCATGTATACACAGTCAAACTGGTAGCAGTTTAACGTATGGTCGCCATGACAATGCGTCAGAAGCATACGGTACAACGGTTTTGACGGACACAAAGACTGACAGAAATCCCGTAAATTTCCCGCACCCATACCGGCATCAATCACAAGCAGTTCGTCATCCCCTTCCAGAACGTAACTGTGATCACCATCCGACAATACCTGCCATACGCCATCCGCAATCGGAGTTGCCCGAAAATACGGTTCGCTTTGCGGACGAATGTCACCGAACGGATCTTCCAGTAAAATGTCCTTTACACTTGAGAAGTCCAGAGGACCCATTCCTTTTTTCCAATCCATAGAAATTTACCTCCTTTTTCTATATTATACGAACAGAAATGGATTTCGTTGTTTATAATATTGAGATTTTTATCGTTAGCGATTTTTTAGGGTTGCCGTATTTACAGGCATCCGCACCATTGATTAGTTTACTGTAGGCAATGTCTTTACGAAGTGTACTTTCATCTAGTCCTCAGAGAAAGGTAGCATCGGTAAACGCAATCAGGCCGTCAAAGGGCATTAACGGTTTTTACTTTATGGAACATGGTATCCTCTCCTTGACTGTATTATGTCACGGAATCGTGAAACAAGAAAAAAACCTGATGACAGATTTGTCATCGGGTTTGGTAAGTAATCTGTTTTGTAAAATTGAATTGGAAACCCTTTTATCTCATAATACTTTGCTATCTCGTAAAATGTGTTAAATAATGAGAGATACTATTTCTTGATATAAAACGTGCTTCTAGCACTACCTAGTTTTTCTATCTTACCTTCAGCAAGTAGTTTTGCAATTCCTTTTTCGACTGCACTCATCGATAAGCCTGGACACAATTCTGCAATATCCGATTTTCTAATTTTCCCTATTTTCCTTTCAAAAGCAAGTTCAACCATTTTACTTGCAGGTACTTTTTTAGTAATAAGAGCAACTCTATTCTCAAAGTCTTTATAGGCCATGTCAATAATTGAAAGCATATATTTCACAAATGGAGTAGCATCATCCATTCCCTCGTGCCACCCGTTTTGACTTTCACTTAAGGCGTCATAATATAGATCTTTGATGGATGCGATTTTAGCTTCAAGTGAAATATATTTTCCTACATAATACCCGCTTCTATAAAGAAGAAGAGTAGTAAGCAATCTACTCATTCTTCCGTTTCCGTCTCTAAAAGGGTGAATACATAAAAAATCATGAATAAATACTGGAATCAGAATGAGAGGATCAGTAGTACCTTCTTCAATCGCCTTATTGTAGGCTTCGCATAAACTCTCAATTGCTGGCTGTGTTTCGTAAGGTGCCAAAGGCATAAATATCAAATACTCGTTACCGTTTTCGTCATATCCGGAAATCTGATTTTGCGTGTTTTTATATTTTCCTCCGTAATCATTTCCCTCAACATGACTCAACAGAATCTTGTGAAGCTGAAGAATATAGTTGGGTGTTAAAGGTATATATTCAAAGCTTTCATGAATAATATTCAAAGCATCACGATATCCTGCAATTTCCTGCTCGTTTCTATTTTTTGGTGTTGTTTTTTGTTCAACAAGCTGCTTAAGTCGAGTACTTGTTGTTCTAATTCCTTCGATTGCATTACTTGCTTCTGTTGATTGAACTTTTGCAATTTCAACAAGTCGTTTTAGTTCGTCTGGCTTTCTGGAAAGATATAATTCCTGTCTTCCTTTTGCCTCATGAATATTGGTTAAGTATCTTATTACTGTTGTGTCATATTTTACATTTTTTAAATCTGAGTAATTAAAGTTTCTCATAACATCACCTACTATCACGTATAATATATCATTATTTACGAGATAAATCAAAAAATGAGAGATAATTGGTTTCTTTAATGTCTTAAATCTGCGAAAAAACGGGCTCTGTTGTGAAGATAGCTGAACCAGCAACTCGTGAATATAAGCAAAACAATAGAGCTTACATAAATATATATCTATTTATATGAGACTTTTTCACAAAGTTGCAATAAGGTTGCACTAAATTCAAAAAAACTATTTCATCGATAATTTTGAATCTGGTAATTTCAGGATTCTCTCAAGACAAAGATCGAAGCGTTAATCAAATACTTTTTACGATTAAAAAGAAAGATTCAAGATCATGGTTTCCATGGCCTTTTTCTTTGGGTAGATATATATTTTTGCAAGGTCATTGGCAAAGCTGGTTATCTTGTGTCCAACAAGTAATACCCATTAGTTATTGTCGCAACGACAATAACTGGGTCATACGCTTTCGCTCTGGATTCGGATAAATGGGCCAGCTTTTATTGGCATCATTTGACGTTTTGCCAAAACAAAAAGGATGCTCTTTCAAACATCCTCCGCTCACTTAACTTTTCAGTAAAGGTCTTCCACCTCTGTACTTTTGCAAGATAAAATTCTATTTATTTCCATCAACGAGAAAACCAATGTCTTCTATAGCATATGAATATCTTTCTATATATTCTGCAATTAAATAATCTGGTTTAATGCTTTCTAACATATCCGGTTTGTAGTAAGATCTGTGTACTACATAGACATCACTAAACACCTCACTAAGTGCTGGTATCATTGATGTTCTAAATGAATCACCCACAAGAAACAATGTTTTCATGTGTGATGCATTGTCATTATGTATGTGTGAAATAATATTTGAATCTTGCTCTTCTCCATATACTTCCCAGTCTATTGAGGTTGTACCTTCTATGGAATATTCTATTTCATCATCAAACAAAGACAAAAGGCCAACCATTTTTGCTAAATCATCCTCTCCACCATAATGGTAATTGCCATTCAATGGTTGTTTAAGAATGTTTCTTGCTGAAAGGTCTGGGATGTTAATGTCCCATGTCGATAAAACATCCTTTACTCCTATATATGCCCCTAGCTGATTCCAATGTGTATCATATGAATAATACACTTGGGTGTTTGAACTATTCTCTACTAAATTATTTTTAGGTGAAATAGCATTTATGCTATTTTCTTGTAAATAACTAACTAATATATCCGTTCTTGTTTTTTCACAATGAATGTAATTTTCCGGCATCTTCTCAAAGTACACGTTCTCTTTATTTGGAGGTACAAATAGCGCAAATCGAATGCCCATGCTCTCTAACTTATTTTGCACATTGAGTGTTTCCTGCGCCATTGATTCCAGTTGCCTTGAAGTATACATATTTGTTCCTTTGAAATCAGCAATTGAATCTCCATCTGTTTTACTCTGATAAAATAACCATCCATCATTACCTAAAAGTACTTGTGACGATGCTATTTCTCCTGTCATGTAATATGTAAAGAACGCATCTATTTTACTAAACTTCTTTGTTCCGTAAGTGCTCCATTTACTACTTATATTTTCTATTTCTCTATCGACAATATTCAGGACTGTGTCTTTCTCTTCAACAGAACCATACCTGTAATCGGATACCTTGGTAGAAATATACTTTCCCATAGATATTACCGATGAAGCCCAGGATAGCAACGAAATGAGAACAAATATCGCTACAATAATTATAACATGCCATTTTTTTGTTATAGTCTCCAGTTTTTTCTTCATAGTCACCTCTTAAAAATTGCCATAAATATATGGTGTGTACGCTGAATTAACAATCCCTGCAATTACCATTATTGATAACATGATTAGCAGAATTCCCCTAACCAATGCAAACCATTTTTTCTTGGACCACTTGGCAAACAGTTTGTTCCAGGGGAAACAAAGAAGAATGCAACATAGAATAAAAGGAATAAACCTCATTGCTTTATCTTCAATTCCTATCGTTATGTTTGAAAACAATCCTTTTATGTATATAGCAGCCGTTTTAAGATTATCTGCTCTGAAGAGAATCCATAACAGATTTACAAAAAACAAGGTGTATAGACGACCTATTATTGTGTTTTCTAATTTTTTCATGAAGGGTATGTATTTTTCTATAACTAACAGAACAAAATATCCCAATCCCCACAATATAAATGACAAATCAGTCCCGTGCCAGATTCCTGTTAGCAGCCAAACAGACAACATGTTAAGAATATGTCGTGGAATGGAACATCTATTTCCTCCAAGCGGAATATATACATAATCCCTAAACCACTGTGTTAATGAAATATGCCATCTTTTCCAGAAATCAGAAATACTGCCTGCTTGATATGGTTTATTGAAGTTTTCTCTAATACTAAATCCAAGAAGTTGTCCTATTCCAATAGCGATATCGGAATACCCCGAAAAATCAAAATACAATTGTAGAGTATATGCTATTGATCCCAACCAAAGCCCAATAGATGAATACTGGTTTCCTAATGCCACCCCATCAAAATAATAGTTTGCCAAAACAGAAATCTTATCAGCTATTAATACTTTTTTACAGAGTCCAATCATTATCCGCTCAATTGCATTGGCATAATTAATTGTTTGAAGATTATTTCTCAGACCTTGGTTAAATTCTTTAAATCGGATAATTGGTCCTGATGTTACCGTCGTAAAGAAGGATAAGTATAAATACACATTTAGTATACTTGGCTTATCTTTAATCTTCTCATTATATACATCTGCCAAAAATGAAACTGCTTCAAAAGTGAAAAAAGAAATTCCCATAGGTATCAATATAGAAACAGGCTGTATACCACTATTAAAGATAGAATTAATACCGAAAATTGCAAAATTCAAGTATTTAATCATTAACAATGGTGCTATGGTACAGGCAATGATAACTGTGAAAAGTACACGGTTTCTATATTTTGTTAGAATGAATGAGAAAAACCATATCATCAGGGAATAACAACAGAGAAAGAGAAATGCTCTGACCCCCCAAAAATATAGAATATGCTGTTTGCAATAAACAAGAGTACAACCTTTCCTGTAATTTTACTCTTGTTTCTTCCTATCAGGTTATACAATAATACAAACCAGATTATTAATCCAAAAATAAAGATGCACGATGTAAATGTCATTATTCCACCTCTCAGAATTGTTATTAAACACCTACTTATCTCATGCTTTTGGATATATGTCAAGACATAAATCATTTATTTTCAAAGCATCTGTTTCCATTTTTATATGAATGACACATTCATGAAGGTTGTGTTACAATTTCAATATACATGGTTAGGAGG
>JABUSI010000382.1 GCA_021442745.1 Erysipelotrichaceae bacterium
TCATCTGGAGCAGGTGATTGCCTTGTCGTCGCATACGGATGAGGATTATCTGAAAACGTGTATTCAGGAAGGAATGCTCGGTGCTTTTATGGATGGTAAACTGGTGGGAATCATCGGAACACATAAAGAACGGGCAATGGGATTACTGGAAGTGTTGCCGGAATATCACAGTCATCACATCGGTTATTATCTGGAAGCTGCCATGATCAATGCCTGTTTGTTACAGGACAGAGTGCCGTTTGCGCGCATCAGTATTGACAATACGGCATCGTTGCAGATGCAGGAAAGGTTAGGAATGGTAATCAATGAACACATCGTACAGGTATTGCTGCCATAATACGGATGCTCACGTTCATTTTGAGCATCAGCCGTATACCAGGGAAACTCTGGAAAAAATGGTGAAAACGGCGATGGACCACGGTATTACCGAATTGCGGGTGCTGGACCATACGCATAAGTTTCTGGATTTTGATCCGTTATACGAACCGACCAAAACCGATCCGGTTACGTACAAATGGTACAGGAACCATAAGCAGATTCCGTTGAAAGTTTACGAAGATTTTATTGCCGAAATGAAGAAAGAAAACTGGCCGATTACGGTAAAGTTCGGCCTGGAGGTCTGTTATTTTCCGCAGACGGAGGATTGGTTACGGGATTTTCTTTCCGGTCATTCCTTTGACTTTCTGATCGGTTCGATTCATTTTGTGGACGGTTACGCAATCGATCTGACCAGGGATATTTACTTTTACCATAACGTGAATACGGTGTACAAGAGATATTACGCCATTATGGAACTGTGTATTACATCCGGACTGTTTGACCATCTGGGACATCCGGACAGCATTAAAGTGTTTGAAACGTATCCGGACTATAATCTGGAAAAAGAATACATCAGAATTGCCGAAGCATTGCAGAAAGCCGGTATGACGACCGAAAACAATACCGGATTAAAACGGTATCATTATCCGTATCTGGGAATTCATCCGTATTTCGGGGAAATTCTGAAACAGCATCATGTACCGGTACTCATGAGTTCCGATGCACACGTTGCGGATGATGTCGGATTCGGGTACGAACTGGCGAAGTTTCAATAAGAGCCGATTGGCTCTTTTTTTCGGATTTTTTTGTTTTTCTTATCAAATTATAGGTTTGTGACTAGTAAATAAGTAAAAAATATGAAAAAAAGCACAAATTCCTTTGATTTCGCTATAGGGAAAAAAGGTAATTTGTGATATTCTTAATTTAAGTAAAGTTTATATTTCGAATGTATGATGGAGGGTTGATTATGGAATGGGGTTTAGTACTGGATAGCAGCGGAGATATTCTGGAAAGTGAACTGAAGGAAGACTGGCTGGATGTTACGGTGATTTCTTTGGTGCTGACGGCTGACGGAACAGATTATATCGATGATGAGAATCTGGATTGCCGGCAGTTTTCAAAAATGCTGCTGGAGTCCAAAACCAGTTCCACAGCTTGTCCGAGTCCTGCGGTTTTTGCGCAAGAGTACAAAAAAAGTAAAAACGTCATCTGTATTACGGTAACGGGTGGCTTGTCCGGTACGTATAACAGTGCAGTGCTGGGCGCACAGATGGCTAAAGAAGACTGTCCGGATCTGAACGTATACGTTATCAACTCCAGAGGAACCGGCGGCAGTATCGCCTTGATTGCGTTGTATGCCAAGGAACTGATGCGCAAAGGATTGTCTTTTGAAGAAGTCTGCAAACAGGCACAGGAATATTCCGATGGAAATCATCTGGTGTTTACCTTGGGTGATTACGGTGCGTTGATTCAGACGGGACGGATGAAACCGCTTGTCGGCACGGTTATCAGTGCCTTGAATATCCGCGTGTTTGCGACGAATTCTCCGGAAGGAACCATTATTGTCCGGGACAAAGCCAGAGGGGTTACGAAGATTTACCGTGCAATGGTGGAATTCATGCTGAAGGAAAAGAACCTGGACGGCAAGCCGGTATATATTTCCCATGTCAACAATCCGGAAGGAGCCGATACCATCGTCAGGATGCTGAAAGAAAAATGTTCCTGTCTGGAACCGATGGTTCACGAATGCCGCGGATTGTGTACCTATTACGCCAGAGAAGGCGGTATTATCATCGCATATTAAAAAGCCACAAATCTTGGCTTTTTTTTATGGTTTTGGTATGATAGCACAAAGGAGGGATTCGCATGAACCGTTACGACTGGCTGGTTACGGCAGTGATTGTGTGTATGAGCGTATGCGTATGGGCAGCAAGTGTTTTTCTGCGTGTCTCGGAACAGTCATTGGAAAAAGTAGCGGTTGTCGTATACAAGGATGAAGAAGTTCTGCGGATTGATCTTACCAAAGACCATACCTACACACTTTCCGCTACGATGGGAGAAGTAACCATTGAAGTGAGAGACGGTGCCATCCGGGTGGAAAAAGAAACGAGTTATTACCATTACTGTTCCCTGCAGGGGTGGGTAAAGGACAGTTATGTACCGATTGTATGCCTGCCAAACGAATTGTTTATTACGATCCAGGGTGTGGAAGCTTCAGAGGAGGATTTGCATATCCAATGAACACGAAATCAACCGGACGTATGGTTACGTTAAGTCTTCTTTTGGCAGGAAGCATTCTTCTTCAGATGCTGGAACCGGCGGTACCGGTAGGGGTACCCGGAGTGAAATGGGGTCTGGCAAATATCATGGGATTGATGGTATTGTACCTTTACGGCCCGAACGATATGATTCTTGTGAATATCCTGCGGGTCATTTTATGCGGTATCTTGAAAGGAACGTTGTTCGCAACGGCGTTCTGGTTAAGTTTAAGCGGTGTTCTTCTGAGTACTTTCGGGGTCATTCTCTTGCATAAACGGCAGAAAAACACTATAGTAGGTATATCCATTGCCGGCAGTGCCCTGCATCTTTTCGGACAGATTCTGGCAATTATGGTTATATACAGATCGGTTTACGTTATGGTATGGTTGCCGGTGATGTGGATCTGCGGTATCGGTACCGGTATGTTAACCGGTTTTCTGACAAAAGACGTATTGAAGCGTATTCAGACAGGAGGAAAAGCAATATGAAGTTTACGTATTTGCCGAAAGGGGTATGTTCCCAGGTATTTGAATTTGAAATCGAAGGAACAACCATTCAGAGTGTGAAGATTACCGGTGGTTGTCCGGGGAATCTTCTGGGAATTTCTCATTTGATTGAAGGAAAGGAAATTGACGAAGTGATTGAACGTCTGCAGGGAGTTCCTTGCGGAAGAAAACCGACGTCCTGTCCGGATCAGATTTCCAAGGCATTGGTACAATACAAAGCATCGTTATAAAAAAACGGAGGACGTCTAGTCCTCCTTTATTTTACGCAACCCTTCGTTCAGTCCGTATTCTTTGACCCAGGTTAAATAGGTTGTCAGAAGTTCTTTTGTGGCCGGATGGGTAATCGGATAATCAAATCCGAGCTGATAATATTCCAGTGCGCTGGCATCGGTGTATTTGTCTTTCTGATAGACCATACAGGCGGCAATCCGGTCGCATACCATTTCCTTGACGATGTTCTTCGGTATTTCCGTATAGAAGTAACCGTCGCGGTTCCGGTCAATCCAGTATTCCAGATGATGCCTGTTGTGACCTTTGTGGTGTAACCATCCCAAAGAATACCCGATGACTTCCTTTTCCCTGGCAATCGGGGAACGGTCTCCCTGGAAATATTTCACTCCCGCAAAAAATTCCACGGGACTGTATTTGGATAAATCATGCAGTAGTCCTTGTCTGATGAGCCCGACTTTGAAACAGAACTTCGTGACCAGAAGTTTATGGGTGGTGATGGTTGAAAGATGACCGATGAAACGTTTGTGCCACGGTAACATATTCATTCCTTCTTTCTACATACCATACTGTATGCCTTTTGGGGCGGACAAGTCAAATACTTGTTGATACGGAAGGGTTATTGTATAATACGGAAGTATAGGTTGGAGAGTTTATGAAAAAAAGTGAAATAGCGTTATTATTCGGTCTCTTTGCGTTGGATCGTCTCAGCAAAAGCATCATCGATTCCGCAATGAAACTGTATGAAAGCAAAGAAATCATCAAGGATTTCTTCTATATTACCTATTGCCGGAATACCGGTGCAGCCTGGAGTATCCTGGAAGGAAAGATGTGGTTTTTCTATATCATTACCATAGTGGCACTGGGGGTTATGGGGTATTTTCTGATTCAGGCAGATAAAAAGGAAGTTTTGCAGAGACTGTCATTTGTGTGCATGATTGCCGGTACGCTGGGGAACTTCTTTGACCGTCTGACAATGCAGTATGTGATTGATTTTCTGGATTTTTATATTTTCGGGTATAATTATCCGGTATTTAACGTAGCGGATATCTGTTTGTGTGTCGGAGTCGGATTACTGGCATTGGATGTTATTTTGCATCCGGGAGAAAAGAACGTATGACGGAATGGAAAATTGAAACGGAAACCGGAACCCGTCTGGATAAGTTTGTGCAGGATAAGACGGAGGGGTATTCCCGTACCCGGATTCAGCAGTTGATTGAAGAAGGGAATATTCTGGTAAACAACGAAGTGTCCAAGAGTAACTACAAGGTTCGTTTGGGGGATGAAATAACGTTTGAACAACCGGAAGATGTTGAATACGAAATCGTGCCGGTGGATATGCATCTGGACATCGTATATGAAGACAGTGACGTGATTGTCATCAACAAGCCGAAAGGGGTTGTGGTGCATCCGTCATCTACGACCAAGGAAGCAACACTGGTGCATGGTCTGATGTATCATTGTAAGGATCTGAGCGGAATCAACGGCGTATTGCGTCCGGGAATCGTTCATCGGATTGACAAGGATACGACGGGGTTACTGGTTGCTGCCAAGAATGATACCGCCCATCAGTTTTTATCCGAACAGCTTGTGGATAAGACTATGTCGCGGAAGTATCTGGCACTGGTGCACGGGGTACTGGAGCATGACCACGGAACGATTGAGGCACCGATCGGGCGTGATGAAAAAGACCGTCAGAAGATGACGGTCACCGATAAGAATTCCAAGAGTGCGGTTACGGAATTTTACGTCCGGAAACGGTTCAAGGAGTTTACGCTGGTGGAATGTCATCTGAAGACCGGAAGAACGCACCAGATTCGTGTACATATGCAGTATATCGGCCATCCGGTTGTCGGGGATGCGAAATATTCGTTCCGTAAGCCGTTAACGGATAACGGACAGCTGTTGCATGCGTATGAAATAACGTTTATACATCCGTCAAACAAGCAACGGATTACGCTGGAAGCACCGCTTCCGGAAGAGTTTCAGGAAATATTACGTACATTAGAAGAAAGAGAGGCTGTTTAATGGCTGATTATATACAGGCAGATGTCTGGATGGCACAGGTCAGGGCGTTTCTTGTAACCCGTAACGGTTATCAGATGGTTATGGTGAAAGAAGCGAAAGATGAAATCTGGTTACTGAACCCGAACCATCCGGTGTATCCGGTTGTCCGGATTACCAAACGCTCTGTTGATGAAGATTACTTTCTGAAGGACAGAAACAATCAGATTCACAATGCGGTACTCGGGATATTCAAATTAAACGGGAAGCGGCTGGAATTGCATTGCGTAAACGAACCGCTGGCATCACAGACCGACCGGAACGATATCGCAAACGTATATCCGCTCTGTAATCTGCCGGATTTTGTGAACAGTTGTTATCCGGGACTGGATGGTGTGGTACACAATGAAGAACGAATTGCGGAAGCAATCGTGAAACTGGATAAGGAACTGGAAATATTCCGGATCGAAGAGTACCGGCGGCAGAGGAAAAAACGTGCCGATATGGCAAAGGAAAACCGGAAGTTTCCTGTTGTCAGTGCGATTGTGATGGGAATCTGCGTAGCGGTATTTATCGTGGAGTGTTTGCTGAGCAAAAGTCTGGAAATCGACATTCCGACGATTGTGCTTACCGGCGGATACTATAAGGCATTTCTGGTCGGACTGAACGAATGGTGGAGATTTCTGACGGCCGGATTTGTGCATGGCAGTATTTTCCATCTGATTTCCAACATGATGGCCTTGTTTTATACCGGCCGGATTGTGGAAAAAGTATACGGAAAACTGGATTTCTTCTACATTCTGATCGGATCTGTTTTAGTCGGCAATCTGTTTGTGTTTGTCGGTGACGGGAATATAGTTGCCTGCGGATTGAGCGGCGGATTGTATGGTGTGATGGGGGCAACTTTTGTGCTCTATGCACAAAGCGGACTGTTGCAGCAAAAATCGGTGCGGTCCCAGATCTGGTCGATCGTGTTCATCAATATGATGATCAGTATGATGCCGGATGTCAGCTGGCTGGCTCATCTTGGCGGACTGATAGCCGGGGTATTTCTGAGTATGATTCTGTCAAAGGAAGAAAAAATGAAACCGTGGAGAAAGCATTGCCTGATTGCACTGCTGGCATTGTGTGCCGCTCTCGGTTATCTGATTCCGCAGCGGATGAAACTGGATGAAATCTATGCCGGAACGGATATGCAGGTACAGAGTCTGGCAAGAAAAGCCGGTATGGGCTGGTATGCCGAACATGTCAATCATATTTACACATATTACGAAAAATAAACGGGAGGAAACCAAATGGAAAAACGAGTAATTTCCTGGGATGAATATTTCATGGGACTGGCACACCTGAGTGCGAAACGTTCCAAAGATCCGAGCACCCAGGTCGGAGCGGTCATCGTAAACGAAGACAAGCGGGTTGTCGGCGTCGGCTATAACGGATTCCCGTACGGTTGTGACGATAAGGAATTTCCGTGGGACCGTGAAGGGGATGCGTTGCATACCAAGTATGCGTTTGTGGTACATGCGGAACTGAATGCGATTCTGAACAGTACCCAGAGTTTAAAAGGATGTACCTTATACGTATCTTTGTTCCCATGTAACGAATGTGCGAAAGCAATCATTCAGAGCGGCATCAAACATATCGTGTATGAATGTGACAAATATGCCGCTACGGATGGGGTAAAAGCGAGCAAAAAGATGCTGCAGTCTGCCGGTATCAGCCTGAGACAACTGCCGTATTCCGTAAACATCAGTGTAGAAACGAAGGAAAACGAATAGTATGAAGGACTTATTGAAGAAACTGCTGCTTTTGTTAGTGGTATGTGCTCTGTCAGGTGCATTATGGTTTTTAAGAAGCGGATCCGATCCGGTTGATCCGGTTGATCCGGTTGATCCGAATCCCGGTACGGAACAGCTGACGGTACTGGAAGATGAATGGTACAGTACCAAAGAGGAAGTATCTCTGTATCTGCAGACGTATAATCATCTGCCGGATAATTATCTGACGAAAGATGAGGCGGAAGAACTCGGATGGGTTGCTTCCAAGGGAAATCTGTGGGAAGTTGCCGAGGGTATGTCCATCGGCGGTGACGTGTATGGAAACCGGGAAGGACTGTTACCGAAGAAAAAGGGCAGAAAATACTACGAATGTGACATTGATTACGAGGGCGGACAGCGCAATGCCAAACGGATTGTGTTTTCTTCCGACGGATTGATTTTCTATACCGACGATCACTATGCTTCGTTTGAGACGCTGGTAGGAGAAGATGAATGAAAGTAGTCATTGACGGATTGTATATTACCGGGAAGGAAAAACTGCATGAGTATCTGCAGGAAATTCTGGAATTTCCGGAATATTACGGAAAGAATCTGGATGCGTTGTACGATTTACTGAGTACCGATGACAGAGAACTGGAGTTTGTTATCCGGCATGAAGAAGACCTGATGGTGCATCTCGGTGAGTATTGCGTATGGTTTGAAGATACGTTATATGATGTTTCGGAAGAAAGAGAAAACGTATCGGTGGAATTCGAAATCGAAGACGAGGAAGAGTAATCTTCCTTTTTTCATGAAAAAAGGGAAGCTGTGCTTCCCTGACGGTTAGGATCTTTTGCGGATTTCGATACCGATTTTACGTTGTACTTTGTCCAGTTTCTTATGGGCAACGTAACGCGCTTTCTTTGCGCCGTCTTCGAGAACTTTCTCAATGATGCCGCTTTCCATGATTTCTTTGTAACGAGCCTGAATCTTACCGATTTCTTCACAGACGACATCGGCAACTTCTTTCTTGAATTCCCCGTATCCTTTGCCTTCGTAACGGGCACAGATGGAATCAATCGGTTCACCGGTAATGCAGGACATGATTTCCAGAAGGTTACTGATTCCGCTTTGGTTTTCCTTGTCGTAACGAACGCAGGCGCACATATCGGTTACGGCAGACATAATCTTTTTCCGGACAACGGCAAGGTCATCCAGAAGATAGATACAGCCCTTGTTGGTTTCGTCGGATTTGCTCATCTTTTTGGAAGGATCCTGCAAGGACATGATTCTTGCACCGACTTTGGCAACCAGCGGTTCGGGTACGGTAAAGGTTTCTCCGTACTTGTTGTTGAAACGGATGGCCAGATCGCGTGTCAGTTCGACGTGCTGTTTCTGGTCTTCTCCGACCGGTACGTAATCTGCGTCATAACACAGAATATCCGCTGCCATCAACGGCGGATAGACAAACATACCGGAAGTAATATTCTTTTCTCCTTTGGCACACTTGTCTTTGAACTGGGTCATCCGGTTCAGTTCACCCATGTAGGTGTTACACATCATGATGAATCCCAGCTGTGCCTGTTCCATAACGTCTGTCTGCAGGAAAATAACGGATTTCTCCGGATCCAATCCGCATGCCAGATACAAGGCAATGGCATCCTTCAGATTCTTTTTCAGTTGTGCCGGTTCCTGATATTCGGTCACGCAGTGCAGATTGGCGATAAACACGAACATTTCATATTCGTCCTGATATTCCACAAAGTGCCGTAATGCGCCAAGATAGTTCCCTAATGTCAGTTGTCCGGTTGGCTTGATGCCGCTTAACATACGTTTCATATATATTCCTTCTTTCCATAAAAAAAGTCCCTTGCCAAGGGACGAAAGGATTTCGTGGTGCCACCCAATTTTGCTTGTAAAAAGCCTCATTACACAGATAACGGTGCTGCCCGATTGGCTCCAAAATCCCAATTCGTCTGAGGTTTGCGACCGGGATTTCACCATCCCCGGTTCTCTTGTTTTCGCAAGGTACTCAACTACTTTATTTCTTCATTGCCTTTACTCGTATTTTAATACTTTGGCAAAAGTTGTCAACCGTTTTATGATACAATACTTACAGCAGAGGTATTTGTATATGGGAATGTCAATTGATAATCAGATTAAAACCATCTTTCCGTATCTGACAAAAACGGAGAAGCGGATTGCGTATTACCTTTCGGACAATCTGAAGACCATGGAGCATCTTTCACTGGAAAGTTTATCGAAAAGTGTGGGTGCAGGGGAGGCTTCTATTGTCCGTTTTGTCAGAAAACTGGGATACGACAGCTGGAATGCTTTTAAAGATGCCGTAATCCGGGAATTGCATGCGACAGAAGAGGAAGAAACGGAACCGGAAGGTGATATCTTTGACCGTCTGGAATATGAAGCGATTTCCATGATTAAGGAAACCCATAGCGCAAATTCCGAAAGTCTTCTGCAAAGTGTAGTGGAAGAAATCCGGAAGGCTACCAGGGTGTATTTCTACGGAATGGGAACTTCAGGGATTGTTGCCACTATGGCGGCTCACCGGTTTTTCCGGATGGGGCTGGAAGCCCATGCGGTAACGGATGCCCATATGATGGAAATGACAGCGGAACTGGCAAAGAAGACGGATTTGTTTGTGGCAGTGAGTTTTTCGGGAGCGGTTGTGGAAGTCATCCGGGGAATTGAGCGGGCGAAAGAAAAGAACGCAAAGATTGTGGTCATTACGTCCTTTAAATTATCACCGTTAGCAACCATGGCGGATTATATCATTACCATTCCGCCGAGAAGTCTGGAAATCTTACGGGGTGCCGGTGCGGAAAACGTTATCCCGCAGATGTTTATTCTGGAAGAGTTGTATCTGTATTACCGGCAGAATAACAAGGAAGCGTACAGTTCGGAAGAACGGGTGGCATTATCCGTATCCGGACATCAGACACAGACAAGATAGGAGATTGCATAATGTTAGTTACAATGAAGAGCATTCTGGATAAGGCAAGCGAAGGAATGTATGCGGTAGCGGCACCGAATATCTGGAGTGAAGTGGACTGCCGGGCATGTATCGATGCGGCAACGGAACTGCATGCGCCTTTGATCATTGACGTGGCATATCCTGCCAACCCGAACTTTGTATGGTTGGGACAGATTGCGGTGAAAATGGCAAAGGAAGCAAGCATTCCGGTAGCGGTGAACCTGGACCATGGGGCTGATGTTTCCCAGGTTTTACAAGCCGTACAGGCAGGATTTACTTCGGTTATGATTGACCGTTCGGCATATCCGTACAGCCGGAACGTGACCGATACGAAGGAAATCGTAAAACTTGCCCATGCGTTGGGTATGACGGTGGAGGCGGAACTGGGCCATGTCGGAATGGCAGACAGGTACGAAGAAGACCGTAATGCCGCTTTGACTTCACCGGAAACGGCGAAAAAATTTGTGGAAGAAACCGGTGTGGATTGTCTGGCTGTTGCCATCGGTACCGCACATGGTGCCTATGCGAAAGGACAGGCACCGTATCTGGATTTTGACCGGTTGAGTCAGATTAAGAAGGCTGTCGGTATTCCGCTGGTATTGCATGGCTCCAGCGGTACGGATTCCGAGGATCTTTGGAAAGTATGCCGAATGGGTATCAACAAGGTGAACATCGCGAATGATTTGTGCAGGGCTGCCTGTGATGCCGCAAAGGCTGCGGATTTTGAAGGCAACAAGGCATACGGATTTTATGACGTAACGTATAGTGCCGTAAAAGAGAAACTGAAGGAAATGATTGCGGTATACGGTTCCGTGGATAAAGCATAACGAAATACAGAGTACAGTTTGTACTCTTTTTTCTTGTTTGGGGAAAATATGATATACTGTAGTAAGGTGGTGAGAGTATGGTTTTGGTATATACGTCCTTTGGCTGTGCATCCTGTCGGAAGGTGAAACAGTGGCTGAAAGATCACAACATTCCGTTTAAGGAAAAGAATATCTTTACGACGATTCTGAACGAAAAGGAATTGCGTATGCTTCTGGTGCGCAGTGAAAACGGTTTTGACGATCTGATTTCCAAGCGTTCCAAAATCATCAGGGAAAACAACATCAATATCGATGATATGAGCACAAACGAACTGATTAAGTTTGTGCAACAGAATCCCACCGTTCTGAAACGTCCGATTATTCTGGATGAAAAGCGGTTTCTGGTCGGGTATGACGATGAAGAAATGGGAATGTTTATTCCGAGTGAATTGCGTGCGTTGTCGGTGAATTCGTGCAATGAAACGTGCCCGAATTATCCGGTCTGCGGACAAATGCGTAAAGAAATCGAAGAAGCTTAATCAGCTTCTTTTGTGTACGAGGTAGATGTATGAAAGAAAAGGTTTTGGTTGGCTTAAGCGGTGGCGTGGATTCGGCGATTGCGGCGTATCTTCTGAAAGAACAGGGGTATGACGTGGTTTGTGCGTTCATGCGGAACTGGGACAGTGCCGCAAACGGTGATATTCTGGGAAATCCGACAAACGATGACGAAATCTGTCCGCAGGAAAAGGATTATCAGGATGCCGTGGCAGTCGCGAAATGTCTGGATCTTCCTTTGCTGCGGGTGGATTTTATCAAGGAATACTGGGATGACGTGTTTACTCAGTTTTTAAGTGAATACCGTAAGGGAAGAACGCCGAATCCGGATATTCTCTGCAACAAGTACATTAAGTTTTCCAGTTTCTATGAATTTATGAAAAAACAGGGAATCTCTTTGATTGCGACGGGACATTATGCCCGTATTCAAAAAAAGGACGGAAAGCATTATATGCTGAAAGGGCTGGATCTGAACAAGGATCAGTCGTATTTCTTGTGTCAGATCAACAAAGACGTCTTGCAGCATACCTTGTTTCCGGTCGGGGAAATTGATAAACCGACGGTACGACGGCTGGCAGAAGAGTTGAATCTGCCGATTGCGAAGAAGAAAGACAGTACCGGAATCTGTTTCATCGGGGAGCGGAATTTCCGGCAGTTTTTACAGAATTATTTACCGGCAAAACCGGGTAATATCGTTGATGTGGATACCCGGAAAGTCATGGGGCAGCACGAAGGAGTGCTGTATTATACCATCGGTCAGAGAAAAGGACTGAATATCGGCGGAGAAGGCGGCCCTTGGTTTGTGGTCGGCAAGGACGTGGAACGGAACGAACTGTACGTAGCAGCGAGGGAAGACAATCCCTGGTTGGTATCCGACCGGTGTCTGGTCAGTGACGTAAACTGGCTGATTGATGAGATTCCTCAGGGACAGCACGAGTGCTGTGCGAAATTCCGTTACCGGCAGAAAGACAATCCGGTAGTGATTGAACGGCTGGAAAACGGGGATGTCATGGTAACGTACAGCCAGGGTGTGGCGGCAGTGACTCCGGGCCAGCAGGCGGTATTTTACGATGGTGACGTTTGTATCGGCGGCGGTACGATTGAAGCGACGTTTTATCATGATGTAAATCAGCATGAACGGATCCGGGAGGCAATGCATGGTAATCGAAAGTAAGTATCCGGTTAAGTGGTACGGTGTGATTGGCGCACTGCTGAACTACTTTGTCGGGTATCTCTGGTTGTATCCGGCTGTGATTCTGCGGATGTTTCATCTTAAATCGTGGAATGCCGGATTGGAAATCGTTTTGAGTCTGTATATGATTGTCAGCACGGCCTTGTTTCTGAAACCGGTATTAACGGAAGGGTATGAAAACTTCAGAAAACTCGGTAAGAGGATTGCCGGACTTCTTCTGAAAAACGAAATCATGATATACGGTCTGATGATTGTAACCGGTCTTTTGATTCAGACCGTATTCGGTTTACAACAAAGTGCCAATCAGGACGGAGTAGAGGTTCTGATGGAGTATTCCCCGTTTATGATGATATTTCTGGCGGCGGTTATGGCACCGGTTGTCGAGGAACTGCTGTTTCGCGGAATCTTTTTCCGTATGACTCGTCCGCACGGCAGAATCCCGGCAATGCTCATTTCTGCTCTTTTGTTCGGACTGATGCACTGTATGGAATCATTGCTTGCGGGAAACTGGGCGGATCTGGCATTTGTGCTGGAATACGGAGCGATGGGTCTGGTATTCTGTGACGTATACGAAAAGACGGACAGTATCTGGCCTTGTATGTTATTGCATATGCTGCACAATTGTGTCGGCTTGCTGTTTCTGGCGTTTGCCTAGAAAGGAAATACCGTATGGATGAAGAGGTATTGGATACCATAAAAGGAAAATTCTCCGTTGTTCTGTATCGCAATCCGACGAATTCGTATACGGTACAGAGATTTAAATTATACGAAGAAGACGATAAGATGATGACCGTTGTCGGATATTTTCCGGAAATGGATCATGATATTTTATATCGTCTTTTTGGCGTTTATGTGTCGCATCCGAAATACGGTATGCAATTCAAGGTGGAACAATATGAGCGGTGTATGCCGGATGACCGGGATTCGGTCATTGCGTATTTATCCGGTCCGAACTTTGCGGGAATCGGAAGAAAAATGGCAACGGCTATCGTGGAACAGCTGGGTGAGCATGCCGTGGAACGGATTAAGGAAAACCCGGAGTGTCTGAATGATGTCGCAAAGATGACGCTCAGGAAAAAAGAGGCTGTTCTGGAAGGCTTGAAGGATGAGATGGATGAAGCGGAACAGCAACTGCGGTATTTTACGGCCAACGGGCTGAATTTGCGTCAGGCAATGAAAGTACAGGCGGTATACGGAACGGAACTGATGGAGAAACTGAAGGAAAACCCGTATCGTCTGGTGGAAGAAGTGGATGGTATCGGGTTTGTGACGGCGGATAAGCTGGCGAAAAAGATGGGATATGAGGATGACGATCCGTTACGGATTTCGGCAGCCTGTATTTCGTTTGTGATGGAAGAATGCATGAGAACCGGAAACAGTTACGTACCG
This sequence comes from Erysipelotrichaceae bacterium, assembly GCA_021442745.1. Taxonomy (GTDB): domain Bacteria; phylum Bacillota_I; class Bacilli_A; order Erysipelotrichales; family Erysipelotrichaceae; genus RGIG4607. The sequence continues at coordinate 14,007 of JABUSI010000382.1, forward strand.
ATGGATGAGTTTCAGCAGATTCTGGAAAGGAAGCTGGCAGGTATTCCGTATGATTTTGACAGCATACTGGATACGCTAAGGCGAAACCGGAAGATTGTCATTGAGGAAGACCGGGTCTATCACGTATCGCAATACGATGCGGAAGTCAGCATTTCCCGTTTCTTCTCATTGTATCTGAACAATCCGATGGAGCCGATTGACGGCGAAACAATCCGTGACAACATTGACGTCATCGAACAGGAACTGGGGATTACCTATCAGTTTCATCAGCGGATGGCAATGGAGATGTTTTTTGAGAAACCGGTGATGATTTTAACGGGCGGTCCGGGTACCGGGAAAACGACGATTGTGAGGGCTATGGTGAATCTGTGCCGGAGGATGTATCCGACGGCATCCGTTTCCTTGTGTGCGCCGACGGGAAGAGCGGCAAAACGGTTAAGTACGTTAACCAATCATCCGGCGACAACGATTCACAGTTTGTTGAAATGGGATCTGGAAACGAATACGTTCGGGAAAAATCAGGACGATCCGCTGCTTCTGGACGTTCTGATTGTGGATGAATTTTCCATGGTGGATGCCTATCTGTTTTATCATCTTTTGCTGGCGGGGACAAAAGTACGTAAACTGGTGCTGATCGGGGATGAAGACCAGCTTCCTTCCGTATCACCGGGATGCGTCTTAACGGATATGCTGAAAAGCGAATTGTTTCCGACGGTTCGCCTGACGGAGATTTTCCGGCAGAAACAAGGATCCGATATCATTACCTTAGCGCATGAAATCCGCAATGACCGGGTTACGGAAGTGCCGCAGGGAAACAACGTACGGTTTTTCCCGTGTAATAAATTTGAAGTTCGCCATTACGTGATGGAACTGGTAAGACAGGCACTGGAGCGAGGATATCAGCTGGAAGACGTACAGGTTCTGGCACCGAAGTACGTCGGTGTAGCCGGAATAGATACACTTAACAGTATGCTGCAGTCGGAACTGAATCCGCCCGAGTTTTCCAAGCGGGAATGGAAAGTCGGCTACCGGACGTTTCGGGAAGGCGATAAGATTCTGCAGTTGAAAAACGATCCGGAACAGTATGTGTTCAACGGGGATATCGGCGTGCTGGTGGAAATTCAGTTCAAAAACGAAAACGATACCGGAGATACCCGATTTTTCGTGGATTTTGAAGGGGTATTGGTTGAATACGGACCGGATACCTTCTCACATATCACACATGCCTATTGCATTTCCGTACATAAATCACAGGGCAGCGAATATCCGATTGTCATTATGCCGGTTGTTAAGGAATACGGTATTATGCTGCAGAAACGACTGTTGTATACGGGTATTACCAGAGCGGGTAAATCGCTGGTTCTTCTGGGAGAAGAAGAGGCGTTTGTGCATGGTGTGCAGACGCAGGACCGTATTACGCGCAAAACGACTTTATGCGAACGTCTTGTACGGGAGCTGGGGGATCCGATATGAGAAAACTGTTAAGAAATCACAGACGGGTTTCACAGCTGAAACTGGACAACTGGACGATTTACGTAGCCCGGATTAAAGATGCCGCCTTGCCGAAAGGATATGCGCATAAGGAAGCGGAAGAGCAAACGGCGACAATCTATCTGAATGCGTATCGCCGCAGTGAACAGGAAGTGAGTGAGGAACTGGACAGTCAGATCCGGTTATTGAAACTGCAGACGTTACGGATTTCGTCAGACCGGTGTTATTTACGCCGGGTACAATACGGGGATTATGAAGAACTGGCGGAATTGTGGCAGGATGAAGAGATTTCCCGCAGTTCGGGAATTGCCGAATGTAAAGAAAAAAAAGATACGGTTATCCGGATGGAATTTGCGGTACAGGATGTATACCAGTACGTTATTGTCTGCAAGGATACCGGAGAAGTCATGGGAATCTTCGGGATTCATCAGTTTTTTGAACGGATGCCGTTGTGTGTGGAATTTTCGTATGCGATGCGCCGGAAATTCCAGAATCAGGGTTATATGAAGGAAATCGTAATGGCGGCCAAAAATGCCTGTCTGCATGACGCCAAAGCGGATCAGATTATCATCCGGCACTTTATCGATAATCCGCGCAGCCGGGCAATCTGCGAGTATTGCGGATTTACATACGAAGGATATCTGCACCGTGCGTACATGCATGAAAAAGAAGGAGTCAAAGATTTGTGCTGCTGGAGTGCGATTTTGGAGGAAATCGAGTAGAAACCTGAAAAAATGTATGATATAATGCATTACGTTACATCGTTAACGACAGACAAGTATGACACATAAGGGAAACCAGAGATTCTGCGGAAGGTGAAAGCAGGACAAACTATGTGAAAGAAGCTGCTGTCCGAGAGGGGTTAATCACCCACGGTTGATTGCCGTTATCGAATCCAATCAAGGTGCACGAAAATTCGTGAATCAGGATGGTACCGCGTAAAGTTTACTTTTCGTTCCTGTAGATATACGGGGACGTTTTTATTTTGAAGGAGTGAAAAAAATGAAAAAACTAACAGGTTCCGAAGTAAGAAGTATGTTTCTGAAGTATTTTGAAGGAAAAGGTCATATGGTTGAACCGGGGGCAAGTCTGGTTCCGCACAATGACCCGACCTTATTGTGGATCAATGCCGGCGTTGCGGCATTGAAGAAGTATTTTGACGGCAGTGAAAAACCGCGCTGCAACCGTATAACCAATGCCCAGAAGTCCATTCGTACCAACGATATCGAAAACGTAGGGAAGACGGCCCGTCACCATACGTTCTTTGAAATGCTGGGTAATTTCTCCATCGGGGATTATTTCAAACCGGAGGCGATTCCGTTTGCGTGGGAGTTTCTGACCAGTCCGGAATGGATCGGATTTGATAAGGAAAAGCTGTACGTAACCGTTTATATCGATGATGACGAAGCGTACCGGATCTGGACGGAAGTATGTCATGTCAGTCCGACACACATTTTGCGTACCCCGAATAACTTCTGGGAAATCGGTGAAGGGCCGAGCGGACCGGACAGTGAAATCTTCTATGACCGCGGGGAAAAGTATGACCCGCAGGGATTGGGAGAACGTCTGTTCTTTGAAGAACTGGAAAATGACCGTTACATTGAAGTATGGAACGTTGTGTTCTCTCAATACGATGCCAAGGAAGGTGTAGACCGTAAGGATTACAAGGAACTTCCGCAGAAGAATATCGATACCGGTATGGGTCTGGAACGTCTGGTTTCCATCATTCAGGAAGGGGAAACCAACTTTGATACGGACTTGTTTCTGCCGATTATCCGGGCTACCGAAGCGTTTACGGATAAGAAGTATGAAGGCGACAACAAGATGGCGTACCGCGTGATTGCCGACCATATCCGTACGGTAACCTTTGCGATTGCCGACGGTGCCATGTTTGCGAACAACGGCCGCGGATATATCTTGCGCCGGGTACTTCGCAGAGCGGTTCGTTACGGTAAAAAACTGGGCATCAAAGGTGCGTTTATGTATCGTCTGGTACCGGTTGTTGCCGATATCATGAAGGATTTCTATCCTTATGTTGTGGAAAAAGTGGAATTGATTCAGAAGCTGGTGAAGGCGGAAGAAGAAAGCTTCCATGCAACCTTGCAGGAAGGGGAACGGATTCTGGAAGAATATCTGTCCAAGACGACGGACGTATTGGCCGGTGCCGATGTCTTCAAACTGTATGATACGTACGGATTCCCGGTGGAACTGACGGAAGAAATTGCGTCAGAACGCGGTATTTCCATTGATCATGAAGGATTCAAGGTGGAAATGGACAAACAGCGTCAGCGGGCAAGAGATGCCCGTGAGGATGAACAATCCATGTCCAGTCAGTCTGCGGATCTGATGAACTTTGAAACGGAAAGTACGTTCTTAGGATATGAAGTATTGCATGCTGACGGTATGATTATCGGCTTGTTCAAGGACGGCTGTCAGGTAGATTGTATTGCCGATGAAGGCGATATTATTCTGGATCAGACACCGTTCTATGCCGAAAGCGGCGGACAGATTGCCGATATCGGTACTATGACGGCGGAAGGTATCCGCGTGGAAGTAACCGACATAAAAAAAGCACCGCACAAACAACCGTTGCATCACGTTATTGTGAAGGAAGGACAACTGAAGGCAAAAACCGTTCTGCATCTGCAGGTTGACGAAGCAAGAAGAAACCGTATTGCGGCGAACCACTCCAGCATCCATCTTTTGCAGAGTGCATTGCGTACCGTAGTCGGTACTCACGTTGCTCAGGCAGGTTCTTATGCCGGTGACGAATATGCCCGGTTTGACTTCACGCATTTTGAGAAAGTCAGCGAACAGCAACTGAAGACCATTGAAGAAATGGTAAACAGCTTTATTTACAATCACTATGCCGTTGTAACGGATGTCATGGACGTGGAAGCGGCTAAAAAGACCGGTGCTATGGCATTGTTTGATGAAAAGTACGGGGATAAGGTACGTGTTGTCAGAATGGGTGATGCTTCCATGGAACTTTGCGGAGGTACTCACGTATCCAATACGCAGGAAATCGGTGTCTTTAAGATTCAGTCTGAAGAATCCGTCGGTTCCGGTATCCGTCGTATTACTTCCAAAACGGGCCTGGCTGCCTATCGGGAATTGATTGCCCGTGAAAACAGTCTGAAGAACGTTGCGGGTATGATGAAACTGACTTCCATCAATCAGGTAGAAGACAAAGTAGCTCAGTTACTGGAGGAAAACAACGGTTTACGGAAAGAAAAAGAATCACTGGAAAGCCAGTTAACCGTCTATAAAGCAAAGGATCTGGTAAACCAGGCAGAAGAAATCAACGGAAAACAGGCATTGTTCGTATCCTATACCGATGCGGATTCTTCCGCTCTGAAGAGTATGGCGGAAACCTTACGTGATCAGCTGACTAACGGATTTGTCTTTATTTCGAACGTTTCTGAAGGAAAGGTTGTCTTTGCGGTTGCCTGCGACAAGGCTTGGAATCAGGCCGGAATCAAGGCCGGTGACATTGCGAAGAAGGCTGCCCAGATGGCAGGCGGCAACGGCGGCGGACGTCCGGATATTGCCCAGGCCGGTGGTAAGGATTCGTCAAATCTTCGTGAAATCGTGAAAACAATTCGTGAGATGCTTTCATTCTAGTATCACAAATGATAAAATAGATATAAGTATGAAGGAGGGTCGTTATGGAAAACAGAACAACGGAAACATTGGCAATTCGTTCCGATGAAATTCGCAAGCAGAACATTAAAGAAGTATTGACTTTGGTGGAAACCGCCTTGCAGGAAAGAGGTTATAATGCCGTAAACCAGATCGCGGGGTACCTGATTTCCTCTGACCCGGCATACATTTCAAGTTATCACAATGCACGGACTGTGATTCAACAGGTGGAACGTCATGAAATTATTGAAGAACTGGTACGTTCCTATTTAGAGAACATCCAATGAAGTGCATGGGATTGGATCTGGGAAGCCGGACGTTAGGAATTGCGACCAGTGATTCCTTAGGATGGTTTGCCGGAGCATTAACGACCATTCGGTTTGCAGAAGACGATTACGATACAGCTTTGGAAAAACTGTTGCCTCTGATTCAGGAAAATAAGATTGAAACCATCGTTCTGGGATTGCCGAAGCATATGAACGGTGACGTTGGTATCCGCGGGGAAATTTCAATCCGGTTCAAGGAAATGCTGGAAGACGTATGTGACGTTCCGGTCATTCTGTGGGATGAACGGTTGACAACTGTTGCTGCCAGCAAATCGTTGATTTCACAGGATGTTTCCCGTAAAAAACGGAAGCAGATTATTGACCAGCAGGCGGCGGTCGTTATTTTACAAGGATATCTGGATAGTAAAAAATAAGGGATTTGGACACAAATCCCTGTTTTTAAAGGAGGAAAATTATGGATAAAACGTTCTATGTAACGGATGAACAGGGAAATGAAATCGAAATGGAAATTTTGTTTACCTTCCAGCCGGACGGAAGCAATATCAATTACGTAGTTTACACCAATCCGAACGATACGGAAGGTACGGCGTATGCTTCACGTTATGATGAGGACGGGAACCTGTTTGAGTTACAATCCGATGAAGAATGGGAAATGATTGAAGAGGTTATGAGTGCCTTTATCAGTGAGGATGAAGACGATGAGGGCTAAGAAAATACTGATTGCCGTACTGGCGGTTCTGGTGATTGTCATCGGAGCAGCCGGCGGGGCATACGGATATTACGTATCCAATCTGTTACCGGCGGAAAAAGAATCGGAGGAAGTGACGTTTTCGATTGAATCCGGGGATTCGGTGGAAAACGTACTGACAAACCTGGAAGAAGCCGGTCTGATCAGGAATTCTTTTGTCGGAAAGATTTATGTGAAACTGAGTAAAAAACACGAAATCAAGGCAGGGGATTTTATTCTGGATAAGTCCTGGGGAACCAAAACTATCATGGATGTTCTGAACGATTCCTCCAGTGCCATGACGGAGCAGATTTACGTTACGATTCCGGAAGGAACCTGGGCAAAGGATATTGCGAAGATTATGGAAGAGAATACCAATGTTACGGCGGAAGAACTGCTGGCATTGTGGAATGACCGGGATTATATTACCGAACTGGCGGATAAATATTTCTTTATTACGCCGGAGGTATTGAACAGTGAACACGTATATCTGGAAGGATATTTGTTCCCGGAAACCTATGCTTTTCTGAAAAACACCAGTGCCAAGGCAATTACGGCACGTTTTCTGGATCATACCGAAGAGATTCTGTCACAGTACACGGATTTGATGGAAGCCAGCAGTCTGAACATTCACGAAGTCATGACACTGGCATCGGTTGTGCAATATGAAGCGAATACCGAAAAGGATATGAAACTGATTGCCGGTGTATTTTTTAACCGGATGAAACAGGGGATGAAGTTACAGTCCAGCGTAACGGTATGTTATGCGTTATACGAATTTGACAGCTGGACGGAATGTGAAACGAATTCGAATATCAAGTCAAAGTACAATACGTACAAGTATGAAGGATTGCCTCCGGGACCGATTCTGAACCCGGGAGAGACTGCCATTCATGCGGTACTGGAACCGACGAAATCAAAGTATCTGTATTTTATGGCGGATGTATACGGAAACGGAAAAGTACATTACGCCAAAACGTATGCTGAACATCTTGCAAACGTTCAGAAATATCTGTACTAGGGGTGAAACACTATGAGAAAACCAATTATTATCGGGATTGCCGGAGGCAGTGCATCAGGGAAAACAAGTATTGCGGAGATTCTGAAGAAGACGTTTGAAGAACAGAAATCCGTAGTCATCATTCGTTCGGACGATTACTACAAGTGTCAGGATCATCTGACAATGGAAGAACGGGTGAAGACCAATTATGACCATCCGTTTGCGTTTGATACCGATCTGATGGTGGAACATATCATGGAACTTCTGAAAGGACGTTCCATTGAAAAACCGACGTATGATTATACGATTCATAACCGCAGCAAGGTGACGGAAACGATTGAGCCGTGTGACGTTATCGTACTGGAAGGTCTGTTTGTGCTGGAAGACGAACAGATCCGCAGTCTGTTGGATATTAAGATTTTCGTGGATACGGATGCGGACGTTCGGTTTATCCGACGTCTGAAACGGGACGTGGAAGAACGCGGAAGATCGCTGGATAACATTGTCAATCAGTATATGACAACGGTTCGGGTGATGCACAATCAGTTTGTGGAACCGTCAAAGCGCTATGCGGATCTGATTATTCCGGAAGGCGGTCATAATACCGTTGCGATTGATTTGCTGACGACAAAAATCAGTAGCATCTTAAAATAGTTTGTGTTATAATTCGGTCTCGGGAGTGATAAAGATGGAAAAAGAAAAGATTCAGTTAACCAAAGAAGGGTTAGCATTAGTACAAAAAGAATATGATGAACTGGTTCATGTAACCCGTCAGGAAGTTATTTCGGATTTGGCTGCAGCCAGAGCACAGGGTGACTTATCGGAAAATGCCGACTACGACGCTGCAAGAGATCGTCAGGCAAGAGTAGAAGCAAGAATCCGTGATCTGGATTATATGCTCCAGAATTATGAAATCATTGACGATGTACAGGATACCAAGGGACCTCGTACCATTCATTTGGGTTCTACCGTAACGTTACACGATCTGGATATGGATGAAATCGATACGTATACCATCGTAGGTTCTATCGAATCCGATCCGTTAATCGGTAAGTTATCCAACGAAACTCCGCTGGCTAAGGCAATTCTGAACCACAAAATGGGCGATGTTGTAACGGTACAGGTTGCAGAACCGTATGAAGTTAAGATTTTAAAAGTTGAAGCTGAATAACAAAAAAGACACTCCGGTGTCTTTTTTTCATAAAAAAGCCGTTTTGGGGAAAACGGCTGCAGGTGTTTCATCTCTGAAACAAATATTTTCAAAATAAGGAGAGGAAATGTAAACAATTTGTTTACACTGATATAGTACCGTATAGTCTACATACAATTATCAAAAGAGTATGTGAAATTATGGGAAGTGTTTTTTTGGGAAAATGTGGTAAAATAAATAGCAATCAGGAGGTTGTATGTATGGCAAAAAAGAATAGTAAACTGGTTTGGGCAGCTATCGGTGCTGCAGCAGCATTAACGGCAGTTGCCGTAGGTTGTGCGTACGTTTATCAGAAGAAGAATGACAAGAAACCGTTGAGACTGATTCCTTTGACAAAAAAGGAAAAGGTGGCTGAACAGAAATAGGAAAACGTATGTCGCAAAATGACATATGTTTTTCATATGAAATGAGGTGAAAGGATGAACGTATACGATTTTGATAAAACCATCTATGTTCATGACAGTACGATGGAATTTCTGAAATATTGTATCCGTAAACAACCGCTTCTGGCCGTATGGTTGCCGAAGGTGGCGGTGGTTTTTCTGGGATATCGCTGTCATCTGTACGACAAAACAAAGATGAAGGAATCGTTTTATACGACATTTTTGCCTCGGATTACCGACATTGATGAAAAGATTACCGCATTCTGGGATGAAAAGGAATCCGGGATTAAATCCTGGTATCTGCATCAGCAGAAAGCGGATGACGTAATCATCAGCGCATCACCTGAGTTTCTGATCAAACCGATCTGTGAACGGCTGCACATTTCGTATGTTCTGGCATCGCGGGTGGATCCGTATACCGGAAAGTACACCGGACTGAACTGCCACGGGGAAGAAAAAGTGAGACGGTTTGAACAAATGGAATGGTATGGTGTTGTTGATGAGTTTTACAGCGATTCCTACAGCGATACGCCGCTTGCCAGACTGGCAGTGAAAAAAGCGGTATTGGTGGACGGGGATAACCTGTCGGAGTGGAAAAAGCGGTAAAAAGGGTCTTGCAGGAGGTTAATATATGAAAATTGGCATGTTTGTGGATGCATACATTCCGGAAATCAACGGGGTGGTATCTTCCGTTGTTACTTTAAAAGAAAGTCTGGAGAGTCTGGGTCATGAAGTGTTTGTGGTTACCACCAAACCGAAGAGTGTCACGGATAAAATGCTGGCAGAAGAAGCTAAAGACGGTCATATTCTGCGGTTAAACGGCATTGAACTGAAGGCTTTGTACGGGTACGTACTGGCTGCTCCGTTCTATTTGTCCAAGTTTGACCTGATTAAAAACTGGAATCTTGACGTCATGCACGTGCATACGGAATTCGGTGTCGGTATATTTGCCCGGATTCTGTCCAAAACGTTACACATTCCACTGGTCAGCACGTATCATACGATGTATGAAGACTACACGCATTACGTGAATCCGATGAATATCCGGATTGTGGAAGATACGACGAAATTCGGCGCACAGAAATTAAGTAAACTGTACAGTCAGCTGTGTACCGCTTTGATTGTGCCGACCAACAAAACGAAAGAACGGCTGGCGGGGTATGGCGTCACCAAGCCGATGCATATCATTCCGACCGGGTTGAATCTGGATATGTACAATCCGGCCCGGACAAGTGAAGAAACCGTAAAGGAATTGCGCGGGAAACTGGGTATTGCCGAGGATGAATTCATGCTGGTATACGTGGGACGTATTGCCGAAGAAAAGAGTATCGATTTTGTGTTGCGCGGTTATCGGAAAATGGCCATGCCTCATAAGGTGAGACTGGTTGTTGTCGGTGGCGGTCCGCAACTGGATGATTTACGGAAACTGGCAAGAGAACTGGAAATCGACGTTGTGTTCACGGACCGTGTATTGCACGAAGAAGTACCGGCATATTATCATGCCGCTGACGCTTTTGTGTCCGCTTCTTTGTCGGAAACCCAGGGAATGACGTTTATTGAAGCGATGGCCAGCGGACTGATGGTATTTGCAAGACCCGATGAAGTGCTGGAAGGTATCGTAGTGGAAGGAAAGACCGGTTTTCTGTTTACAACGGAAGAAGAATTTGCCGGGAAGGTTCTGGATTTTGCGGCCCTTCCGAAAGAAACACGTCTGCAATACCGGAAACAGGCTATGGATCAGGTACTGTGTTTTGACAGAAGAGTGTTCGGGGAGAAAGTTATGGAAGTCTATCAATACGCAATTGATGTCAAGCGGAAACTGAATGAAGTAAAGAGCGTGAAAATGAAGGGCGATTTAGTGGAACTGACGATGGTGAAACAGGAACAGTCCTATAAATTGTCTTTGAGTCTGGATGATTACATGGCATTGGGAATCCATAAGGATTCCGTGTTTACGGATGAAGAACTGGAAGATTTGCGTAAAAAAGAAGCGCGTGCTCTGGCATGGTATATGTGTATACGAAAACTGGCATCCAAAGATCATACGCGTAAGGAAATGCAACAGCTGTTGTTCAGACAGTCTTCCCTTTCCGTTACGGAAGTCAATCAGCTTCTGGACGAATTGTGTGACAAGGGATATGTTAATGACGAAACCTATATGATGACACAGATTGAAGAAATGTGTCAGAGCGGTTACGGCAATGAAAAGATTGTGCATCTTCTGACACAGAAGGGAATCGTGCAGGAACGGGTTGAACGCGTATTGGCGGAATTAGGGGAAGACAATCAGTTGCAACGCGGAAAACAATGGGCGGAAAAAGCGGTAAAGAAACTGCGGAATAAGTCCGTTGCGATGGCGAAAACAACGTTAACGCAGAAACTGGTCGGACAGGGATATCCGGTTGACGTCGCAAAGTCAGTCGTAGCCCGGATGGATTTCAGTGAAAACGAAGAGAATCAGAACGTATCGCTGCAAAAGGATTTTGAGAAAGCCGTCAGGAAGTACGGTACCAAACATACAGGTAAGGATTTACGGAACAAGGTATTCCGGTACCTGATGGGAAAGGGGTATCCGAGCGATTCTGTCTATGATATTTTGAATGAAACGGAGTGGAATCATGAAGAGTAATACAGAACTGATGGAAAACGATTCCGAAAACAAGATTCTGAAAATCAAGGAATTCAAAGAGAAGATTTCCATCGAACAACCACTGCTTCTGGGACAGGTAAAAGACGGAGTGACCAATTCCGGAGCTCCGTATCTGTCAGTCACATTGCAGGATAATTCCGGGACGATTGAAGGAAAACTGTGGGATGTGAAGGAGCCGCAGAAAAATGCTGCCAAAGCCGGACAGGTTGTTCTGGTAAGAGGTGACGTATTCAATTACCGGGGCGCTTTACAGGTGCGGATTACGGATTTACGGGAAATCGACCAGATCGGAATTAATCTGAAAGACTATCTGACAACCGGTTCCATTGACCGGGAAACGATTGTGGAAGAAGTCCGCAATGCGTTGAAGCGACTGAAAAATCCGGTATTGAAGAAACTGTTATGTGAACTGTTTGCGGATTGCAAGGATACGTTCTTTGAATATCCGGCTGCTGCTAAGAATCATCATGAATTCTGCGGTGGATTGTCAACGCATGTTGTCGGAATGCTGCGGGTCGGATATGCGGTGTGCGAATTGTATCCGATGCTGGATGAAGATCTGCTGATCAGTGGTATTCTGGCACACGATCTCGGAAAACTGATTGAACTGTCAGGAGCCATTCTGCCGGATTATACGACGGAAGGACGATTGCTTGGACATATTTCCATCATGCAGGCAAAGATTGCCGAAAAGGCGTCAGAACTGGGTATTCCGGAAAATGACGAATCTGTTGTTTTGCTGCGTCATATGGTATTGTCGCATCACGGACAATACGAATACGGTTCACCGGTATTACCGATGATTCCGGAGGCAGAAGTTCTGCATATGATTGACAATATGGATGCGAGAATGGAAATGATGCGGAAGTCACTGGATGACGTGGAAGAGGGAGCGTTTACACAACGGATTTTTTCCTTGGAAAACCGGATGTTGTACAAACATAAAAAACTGGGATAATCAATCAGGATTATCCCTTTTTCATGATATGGAACGTATGCGGGAAAGACGGCATAATCTTTTCCGTAACGTCTTGTGTACGCAGTTTCAAAACCGTGTGGTTGTCGTTGGGATGACAGCGGAACGATTCTCTTTTCAGTAAGGATTCGTCGATGTAAACGTTCAGCCGGCAATCGGGATCGTACAGCAGTTCGAGGATGCTGACGCAACCGGGTGTGGTATGCAGTAAATCGTGCAATTCTTCTTCCGTAACGAGTTCGATTTTGGTGACGTGATACGTGTCCCGGAACCAATGGGTATCGAAACGGGTATCACCGTCTGTCAGAATGTAGTAATAATCCGGCGACCGGCGCATCGTATGGAATACCAGGTTTTTGATGGAACCGGTGCCAAGAATCTCTTTCAGTTTCTGAAGATTTTCCTCTTCCTGCGGGAAGTAACTTAATTCCACACGCTGATACGAAATACCGAGCCTGTCGAGAAGGTCGTAACAATCTTTTTCATGCGGTTTGACGCATTCCGGTCTTCCCGATAACAGAGGACTTATTGTAAACGGTTTCATAAGAATTCCTTCTTTCTTTCATCAGTTTATCAGAAAATAAGTGTAAATTCCATGTTGACAAACAAAACAGAATAGGTAAAATAAGTGTATCAAAAAAGTTTACCGATAGAGGTAGCGATGTAGAAGAGTACTTACCGGAGGAGGCATCCTGTGAACGTAAGGAAAGGCAATCATCGCCGAATGGACAGACTGATGCAACGGTCTGGTGCCATGGGGTTGCAGGAAATACCTGTAACACTCCTTCTGGTTTATTCAGAAGAGGAGCTATAAACATTCAGATGTAAGTGATATGTCGTGATGTGTTATAGCGTCGCGACTTTTTTTGACAGAAAGAAGAGGGAAATAAGTATGAGAAAGATTTTTAGTGTATTGATTATGATTTGTATGGCATTGGCTTTGTGCGGATGCGGATCAAACAATGAAGGAACCGAACCGGTTGAAGACAACACGTTTGTGGTTGGTATGGAATGTAACTATGCACCGTTTAACTGGACAACTCTGGAAACCAACGAACATACCGTTGCGATCAGTTCCGTTGACTATGCGGATGGTTATGACGTAATGATTGCTCAGTTGATTGCGGATGCAATGGGTAAGGAACTGGTTATCAAGAAGATTGAATGGGACGGTCTGGAACCGGCTGTCAATTCCGGAGAAATTGATGCGATTATCGCCGGTATGACGGCTACACCGGCTCGTGAAGAAAACGTTGATTTCACAACTCCGTATTACGAAAGCGAAATGGTATTGATCGTCCGTGCCGATTCCGCATACGTAAACGCAACAAGCATTCAGGATTTCGGTGGTGCTAAGGTTCTGGGACAATTGAACACCTTGTATGATGAAGTTATCGATCAGATTGAAGGTGTCAATCACGTAACACCGTTGAAGACATATCCGATGATGGTTGTGGCTTTGCAGAGCGGTGATGTGGATGCCCTGACGGCTGAATTACCTGTTGCACAAGGTATCGTTTCTTCCAATCCGGACCTGGTAATGGTACGCTTTAGCGCAGAAAACGGTTTTGAAGCGGATACAACGGTTTCTATTGCTGTTCAGGAAGGTAATACCGAACTGTTGAACGCCGTTCAGGCAGCTTTGGATAACATCTCCGTAGAAGACCGCGTACAGATGATGGCAGATGCTACCAACCGTCAGCCGGCTGTTGAAGAATAGGATTTTACATGATTATTTCATTGGATAAAGCGTGGGATATTGCGCAGAAGTACTGGCCTTCCTTTATGCTGGGGGTCCGGTACACACTGTTTCTGGCAATTACCGGAACGCTTGCCGGATTACTGATCGGGTTGATTGTTGCCGGTATCCGGGCATTGAAAGTGGAACAGCGGGATTCCTTCCTGGTGAAGGTATTGAAACGAATATTCGCTTTTGTCAGTACCGTATATATCGAAGTGTTCCGCGGAACCCCGATGATGGTACAGGCGATGTTTATCTACTATTCCTTCCGTTCCACGTTGCATTGGACACCGATTGTTGCCGGAGTATTCATTATTTCCATCAATACCGGTGCATACATGGCAGAAATCGTCCGTGCCGGTATTCAGGCGGTAGACATCGGCCAGACAGAAGGTGCAAGATCCTTGGGGATGAGCAGTTTCCAGACAATGTGGCATGTGGTTTTACCGCAGGCAATCAAAAATTCGTTCCCGGCTATGGGAAATGAGTTCATCGTCAACATTAAGGATTCTTCGGTATTGAACGTTATTTCCGTTACGGATTTGTTCTTTCAGTCCAGTTCCGTTGCCGGAAGTATCTTCAAAGTACAGGAAACGTTTCTGGTTACGGCAGCGATTTATCTGTTTCTGACGTATACCACAAGCCGGATTCTGGGTTACATCGAAAAGAAGATGCAGCCGAAACAAACCGGAAGGGCAGGTGCTTGATATGGAACAACCGATTATTCATATTTCCGGTCTGAAAAAGTCATTCGGTGACTTGAGTGTATTGGAAAACATTGAATTCAACGTTTACAAGGGCGATGTGGTTTGTCTGATCGGTTCCAGCGGTTCCGGTAAGAGTACGCTGTTACGATGTGTCAATCTTTTGGAAGTACCGGACGGGGGAATCATTGAAGTTGACGGGCAGAACATTCTGGAAGGCTCGATTAACGTCAACCGGTACCGGGCAAGAGTGGGAATGGTATTCCAGTCCTTCAACCTGTTCAATAACATGACGGTATTGAAAAACTGTATGATTGCCCAGATGAAGGTATTGCATCGCAGCAGGGAAGAAGCGGAAGCGAAGGCATTGCATTACCTGGAACTGGTTGGAATGCTGGAGTTCAAGAACGCATCCAGCTTGACGTTAAGCGGCGGGCAGAAACAACGTGTGGCAATTGCCAGAGCGTTGTGTATGGACCCGGAAGTGCTGTTGTTTGATGAACCGACCAGTGCTTTGGACCCGGAAATGGTCGGGGAAGTACTGGAAGTTATGAAACGTCTGGCAAAAGAAGGTCTGACTATGATTGTGGTGACACATGAAATGGGATTTGCGAAAGACGTTGCAACGCACGTTGTGTTTATGGATAAAGGTGTGATTGCCGAAGAAGGCAGCGCAGAAGATATTTTCCAGAATCCGAAAGAAGAACGTACCCGTGCGTTTTTGTCAAGATATCTGAACCAATAGACATTTGGAATTTCCAGATGTCTTTCTTCTTGTATGGATTTTCCAATCAAAAAGGTCTACAATAGTCGGGTATGAGGTAACAGTATGGCATCTAAGAATTCGATTGATATGGTCAACGGGCCATTGGTCAAGAACATTTTCATCTACTCCCTGCCGTTGATGGCAACCAATTTTCTGCAGATGGTATTTACAGCTGCGGATACGATTGTCGTAGGGGCATTTGCGGGAAACGAAGCACTGGCTGCCGTCGGTGCGACGGGATCTCTGATTTTTTTACTGACCAGTTTATTTACCGGATTGAGTACGGGAACCAATGTGGTGATTGCCAATTCCATCGGTTCCGGTGATCGCGACCGGGTTCATAAATCCGTCCATTCCTCCGTCTGGATGGGATTGGTCTGCGGATTGGGATTGTCGGTGGCCGGTGTATTGATTGCCCGGTTCTGTCTGACGCTGATGTCAACGCCGGCGGAAATCATAGACGGCAGTACGACGTATATGCGGATTTATTTCACCGGGTCGCTGTTTGTGGTGCTGTATAACTTCGGCGGTGCGATTCTGCGGTCCAAAGGGGATACCAAAAGGCCGTTGTACTTTCTGATGTTTTCCGGAGTCATCAATGTGATACTGAATCTGATTTTTGTGATTGTGTTTCAATGGAGCGTTGTGGGTGTAGCACTGGCAACGGTGATTTCACAGATGATTTCCTGTATACTTGTATACCGTGCGCTGCTTACGGATGATGACGATACGCGACTGATTCTGAAAGACATCTGTCTGGATGTGGATATCGTGAAGGAAATCCTGCGGATCGGGATTCCTGCGGGAATTCAGGGGATGGCGTTTTCCGTCAGTAATGTAGTGATTCAGTCCAGTATCAATTCGTTTGATTCCAGTCTGATTGTTGCCGGAAATGCGGCAGCAGCCAACATTGAGAATTTTGTGTATGTAGGAATGATGGCGTTTGCGTCAGCGGCTATGACGTTTACGTCCCAGAACATCGGGGCAAAAAACTATGGTTCTGTTAAACGGATTATGTGGGTGACGATGATTCTGGATTGCTTCTCAGCGTTGTCGGTCGGATTTCTTGCATGGTATTTCGGACGGTTTTTCCTTTCGTTCTATACCAGTGACCCGAGTGTCATCGAATACGGTATCGAGCGCTTGTTCTGGGTGGCGATGTTTCTGGCATTGAACGGGGTACTGGACGTATTCATCAATTCGTTACGCGGAATGGGGAATTCGACGGTACCTACGCTGATTATGATTGTCGGGATTGTCGGTATCCGGCTGGCGTGGTTATGGCTGTATTTCCCGACACACAGACAACTGGGAGTCATTTATATGTGCTTCCCGATCAGCTGGGTTATCACCTCTCTGTTATTGGGAGGATTGTGGCTGAAGGAATATAAAAAACTAATGGCAGGAGTTTTGTAACTCCCGCCATTTTTTATAGGATTACGGTAATGTTGTCGCGGTGATATACCGGAATGTCCGGATGATCCAGGATATATTGTGCCAGGGCATCGACCATATCGGTCTGGTCGTTCTGCAGTACTCGGCATCGTTTGCACATATCGAAATCGCCTCCGCCGGTGGAACGGTAGTTGGACATGACGACGGCATATTTCTTATCCATATCGAATGGCTTGCCGTCTTGCGTCATGGAGATAATCCGGGAACCGATCGGGTTGGATACCTTGATGGTATAATCCAGACCATCCATCATATCGTAGTTGAAATGCATCGGTTTCGGTCCGTCAAACAACGGGCTGACACCGATTTTTCCGTCGATGACCGCAAAGTATTCAGCGGATTTTTCCAGAAATTCCTTGACGGTATGGCCATCCATTTCCAGGGTCACCATGGTGTTGGCATATACGTAAGTGGCAACGATATCACGCATCGTAATGGTACTGTTGAACCCTTTGGCATTGAGGAATAAAGCGGTGGCGGCCAAATCGGCTTTGCTGTGGTCAAGCATGACCTGATTGATAAAGGAAATAATCGGATGTTTGTGTTCTCTGGCTTCCAGTTCGTCTTCCACTTTCAGATGTGCTTTGGTGGTTCCCAGAGGAGTATCGAGCCACTTCTGGCATTCTTCTTCCAGTGTGCTCATTAATTCCAAAATGCGTGCATCCGGTTCGTAAGTCGGATTGATCAATTCGCATTTTCCGTCCCTGGAGTCGACGTCAAAGGTATATTTCATAATCTGCTGGGCATTGACTTTGGTCTGTCCGGTAATCACACCGTTGCACACGTCTGCGATTCCCTGATGCTGATGTCCGGTAATCAGGATATCCAGTCCTTCGATTTCGGTACAGATTTTGTATCCCCAGTTTTCTCCGTTCTGGTTTTCCGTCGGCTCTCCGGTATGCAGATCTTTTTCATATCCGCCGTGATAGACACAGACTACGGCATCGACGGCTTCGTTTTTCTTAATCTGTTCCACGGTTTTTTTGCAGTATTCAAACGCGTCTTCCACTTCGATACCAATCAGGTTAACCGGTGGTTCCCAGGCAGCGATATGCTGGGTTACCATACCGAATAACGCAATTCGGATTCCGTTAGGGAATGTATGAATGTAGTACGGCTTGCTGACCGGCTTGTTGTCAACATGAAGATTTCCGGTCAGACAAGGCATCTGAAGAGCTCCCATATAGTTTTTCAGAACGTTCGGTCCCTGGTTGAATTCATGGTTTCCGATGTTATAGTAGTCGTATCCCATTTCGTTCATCATGGTTGCCATAAAATGCGGTTTGTCGCTGTAATTCTTGTTGTAGTAGAACGTTAGCGGACTGCCGACAATATTGTCACCGTTATCAATCAGCAAGGTATTTTCATCTTTCAGCGTCTGCAGGGTCGTGTGGATTTTAGCCAGACCCAGTTCGGCAGGTGAGTTATCGCTGTAAATGTATGGCATGACATAACCATGCATATCACTGGTAGCGAGAATGGTAAATGATTTTGACATAGGAATTCCTCTTTTCATTGTAAATACTATTTTATCATGCAAAGAGCGGGAAATAAAGTTGCAAACGTGGTCACCGTAATTGAGAATGCAGGAAAAATAGAATAGAATATAGTTGTGAAAAAAGACATTCCTTATACTTTTGGAGGTGCGGTATGAATCATACGAATCGTTTCGGAACCCTTACGCCGAGAATGGCAAAATATCGTGAAGACGTATTGGAGAAAAAACCGTATATCGATGCGTTGCGGGCTGTTCTGGCAACGGAATCCTATAAAGAAACCACAAATCTTCCGACGGTGATTCGTCGTGCCAGAATGCTGGAAAACATTCTGAAGAAGACAACCATATATATTGAAGAAGAGACGTTACTGGTTGGAAATCAGGCAAGCGGTAACAAGGATGCCCCGATTTTTCCGGAATATACGCTGGAGTTCGTGATGAAGGAACTGGACTTGTTTGAAAAACGGGACGGAGACGTATTTTACATAACGGAAGAAACGAAACAACAGTTACGGAATCTGGCACCGTTCTGGGAAAATAATAACCTGCGGGCTAAAGGAATGCAGCTGTTGCCGGATGAAGTGGACGTCTACATGGAAACCGGATTTTTCGGGATGGAAGGAAAACTGAATGCCGGAGATGCTCATCTGGCAGTGGATTACAGTAACATTCTGAAAAACGGTCTGGTATCGTATAAGGAACGGGTTGAGAGATTAAAGAGTGAACTGGATCTGTGTGACAGCGAAAGTATCTCTAAATATCAGTTTTATAAAGCGGTTCTGATTGTCTTGCAGGCAGTGAAGGATTTTTCGCAAAGATATGCGGATCTGGCAAGACAGCAGGCTCAAACGGCCACAGAAAGCCGTAAGGCGGAATTGCTGGAAATTGCCCGGATCTGTGAGAAAGTACCGTATTATCCGGCAGAAACCTTACATGAGGCACTGCAGGCGGTATGGATTCTGCAGGTAGCCCTGCAACTGGAATCCAACGGGCATTCCGTATCGTTCGGTCGGTTTGACCAGTATATGAATCCGTATCTGCAGCACGATCTGAACAATGGTATTCTGACGGAAGACAAAGCGGTGGAATTATTGACGAATCTATGGATTAAGACACTGACCATCAATAAGGTTCGTTCCCAATCCCATACGTTCTCATCCGCCGGCAGTCCGATGTATCAGAACGTAACCATCGGCGGACAGACGGAAGATCATAAGGATGCCGTGAATCAGATGAGTTTTCTGGTATTGAAGTCTGTCGGACAGACAAGACTGACACAGCCGAATCTGACCGT
>JABUSI010000028.1 GCA_021442745.1 Erysipelotrichaceae bacterium
TAAAAATAATTATTGTGTTTTCGGGGGTATTATGTATAATTGATTTGTGTTTATTTAACACACCCAAAAAGTTTAGTAATACTAAACAGAAGGGAGGAAACATGGATATAGGTCTTCGGATTAAAGAGTGTCGGAATAAAACCGGTCTGACGCTGGAAGAACTGGCCAGCCGGTGTGAACTGACCAAAGGTTTTTTATCCCAGCTGGAACGGAATATTACGAGTTGTTCCGTGACGACGCTGGAAGATATTGTGGAGGCTCTGGGGATGACGATGGCGGATTTCTTCAAGGAAGATACGGACGTCAGAGTGGTCTTCGGCAAAGAGGATTTCTTTGTGGACGAACGGGAAGACCATACCATTACCTGGATTGTTCCGAATGCACAGAAGAATGAAATGGAACCGATTATGCTGGATTTACCGGTCGGGGGAAAATCCCAGGAAGTGTATCCGCATGAGGGAGAAGAGTTCGGTTACGTTCTTCGGGGCAGAATCAGAATTATGTTTCCGGATTCCAAAAAAGGAATTACGGTCAAAAAAGGACAGACGTTTTACATCAAGGGTGACAAACAGCATCAGCTGGTAAACGATTCGCAATCGGATGCCGGCGTATTATGGATCTGTACGCCACCGACGTTTTAGGGGGATTTGAGAATGAAGAAATTGATTGAGTTTAAAAATATCGTGAAATCCTTTGATAATCAGGTTATCTTAAAGGGAATCAATCTGGATATCTATGAAAATGAATTCGTGACGTTACTGGGCCCGTCCGGATGCGGTAAAACAACCTTGCTGCGTATTCTGGGCGGATTTCTGGAAGCCGATTCCGGGGAAGTGATTTTCGACGGAAAAGACATTCAGGACGTACCGGCGTATAAGAGAGAAATCAATACGGTATTCCAGAAGTATGCGTTATTCCCGCATCTGAACGTGTTTGACAACATCGCATTCGGTCTGAAACTGAAGAAAGTCAGTAAGGATATCATCGAACAGAAGGTCAACCGTATGTTATCTCTGATTGGTCTGGAAGGCTATGGAGAACGGAACATTGACCAGTTATCCGGTGGGCAGCAGCAACGTGTAGCGATTGCCAGAGCATTGGTAAACGAACCGTACGTATTGTTGCTGGATGAACCTCTGAGTGCTTTGGATAAGGCATTGCGTAAGGAAATGCAGTACGAACTGAAACGGATTCAGCAGGAAGTCGGTATTACCTTTATCTTTGTAACACATGACCAGGAAGAAGCATTGACGATGTCCGATAAGATTGTCGTTATGAAGGAAGGCAACATCATGCAGATCGGTACTCCTACCGAAATCTACAACGAACCGACTAACGAATACGTTGCCCGGTTCATCGGAGAAAGTAATATCTTCGACGGTGTGATGAAAGACGATTATCTGGTACATTTTGACGATAAGGATTACAAGTGTGTGGATTTCGGCTTCAAACGAAACGAACCGGTGGACATTATGATTCGTCCGGAAGATCTGGAAATCGTTCCGCGTGGAAAAGGAAAGATTCCGGGTGAAGTCAAATCCGTATTGTTCAAGGGTGTTCATAACGAAGTCATGGTACAGACCGTATCGGGTGCCAGCAAAACCGTAACGATGCACGTTGTCGGAAACCACGACTTAACAAACGAAGTGGAAAAAGAAAAAATTTCCGCAAACGATTTCTTCATGGATTTGGAAGACGTGGAAAAACTGACCGATGCCGAAGTCATTGCGCGTGCAAATGCCCAGGCATGGGATGAAGACGACGAACTGATTTCCCTGCAGAAAGTGGAATATGACATCAAGTCCAAGCCGGGTACGTATGAAGTAACCATCGGTACCGCAAAAGGAACGGAAATTACCATCAAGGCATTCGTTCAGGAACCGAAGTTCTACGAAGATGACAAGCAGGGTGTCGGTTTAGCCGCATTCGATTTCTTCATTACCGCAGAAGAATTAAAAGAAAGTATCGCATTGGATACCGATCTGTGTATCTGGGCAAAGGCAGAAGCCTGGGACCTGGAAAAAGGTACGCCGATTGAAATCTATGACGTTATCTATGATTTCGATGAAGAAAACATTACCGAAGGCGATTATGAAATCACCTATGCGGTACAGGGTCATGAATTTAAGGTTCATACCACCAAGAACGTTACAGAAGGAAAGAAAGTGGACATTAACTTTGATGCAGACGATCTTCATGTCATGAGTAAGATGGGGTACTAGAAATGAAATCCTTCTCCAAAATGGCATGGCCGTATGCGGCATGGTTAGGCGCCTTTGTCGTCGCACCGATGCTTCTGATCCTCTTGTATGCGTTCACGAAACAAGGGAATGACGTACTGACGCTGAACTTTACGCTGGATAACTTCGCGAAGTTCTTCTCGGACTCCATTTTCCCTGTCGTCCTGTGGAGATCGCTGACGATTGCGTTCTACACAACCATCATCTGTATTCTGATCGGGTATCCGGTAGCGTATATCGTTGCCCAGATGTCCGAAAAGAAACAGGCATTCTTTATCTTATTGATTACGTTACCGATGTGGATCAACATGCTGATCCGTACATATGCCTGGAAAGGCTTGTTGTCATACTTTGACTTTGACGCAACCTTCAAGGTTATGGTCGGTATGGTATATAACTTCCTGCCGTTTATGATTCTGCAGATTCATACTTCCTTAAGTAAGCTGGATCGCAATCTGATTACGGCAGCACAGGACTTAGGTGCCAACAACGTGCAGACGTTTTTACGGGTGACCTTACCGTTATCCATTCCGGGAGTCATTTCCGGGATTACCCTGGTATTCTTACCGGCCGTATCCAGTTTCTTCATTCCGAAACTGTTGGGTGGCGGAGAATACGTATTGATCGGGAACTTAGTAGAAAACTACTTCATTTCCGTCGGTAACTGGAATTACGGAAGCGCTATTTCCCTGATTATGGCACTGGTTATTATCTTGTCGATGTTTGTGACAAAGAAACTCGATAAGAAGGTCGGAGGTGAAGAATAATGCAGAAACTGAAAAAGTTCTTCTCGTCATCCTTTGTATGGCTGGTTATGTTGTTCTTCTATTTACCGATTTTCTACGTAATGGTATTCAGTTTTAACGAATCGAAGAGTTTAACACGGTTTACCGGGTTCTCTCTGAAGTGGTATCAGAAAATGTTTGAAACACGGACGATTCGGGAAGCCATTTACTATACGGTCGTCATTGCGGTACTGGCAACGGTGATTTCCACCGTAATCGGTACGGTGACCGCCATCGGGTTGTCCAAGTCCAAGAAAATCCTGCGTGATGTTGTTCTGCAGGTCAACGACATTCCGATGATGAATCCGGATATCGTAACCGCGATCGGGTTCATGCTGTTGTTCTCGTCTTTGAATCTGGAAAAAGGATTCTGGACCATTCTGTTGTCGCATATTGTATTCTGTATTCCTTACGTCATTCTGTCCGTTATGCCGCGGTTACGGCAGCTGGACGATAACCTGGCGGAAGCGGCTCTGGATTTAGGCTGCACACCGATTCAGGCATTGACGATGGTTATCATTCCGCAGTTAAAGTCTGCGATTATCTCCGGTGCGTTGATTGCGTTCACGATGAGTTTCGATGATTTCGTGATTTCGTTCTTCACGTCCGGTCCGGGAATCAGCACGATTGCGATTTACGTATATTCTTCCATCAAGCGGATTAATCCGACGATTAACGCTTTGTCCACCATTATTGTATTGATTGTAACTGTCGTACTCATCGTAGTTAACGTAGTTCCAATGATAAAAGAAAGAAAGAAGAGGGTTGCTCAATGAAAAAGTTATTAGCAGTTTTACTGGCTTGCGCAATGGTATTGACATTGGCAGGCTGCGGCGGTAGTGAAGAAAAGAGTGATTTCGATCCTATCGCTGAATTCGGTTCCGACACCTTGTATGTGTTCAACTGGGGTGAATACATCGGAGAAAACACCATCGAAAATTTTGAAAAGAAGTACAACGTAACCGTTAAGTACAACACGTTCGATTCCAACGAAGAAATGTATACCGCATTGCTGGGCGGTGACGTATATGACATTATCGTTCCGAGTGATTACATGGTAGAACGTCTGATTAAAGAAGAAATGATTCAGCCGTTGGATCTGGAAGCTCTGACCAACATCGGTAATATCGCTGACGGACTGAAGTCTCCTTCCTACGACCCTGACCACACCTATTCCATTCCTTATTTCCAAGGTTCCGTTGGTATCGCATATGACACCACAAAGGTTACCCGTGAAGAACTGGAAGCAGAAGGATGGAACATTCTGTTAAATGAAAAGTACAAAGGTCAGATCTTTGTATACGATGCAGACAGAGACAACTTCCTGCCGGCTCTGAAGGCTTTGGGTTATTCCGCAAATACCACAAACGATGATGAAATCAATGCAGCTTACAACTGGTTGTTGAAACAGGCTGAAACAATGGAACCTTCTTACGGTACCGATGAAATCAATGATGAAATGATCAACGGTAACTATGCATTGGCTATCGTTTACAGCGGCGCTGCTGCATATATCATGTCCGAAAACGAAGACATCGAATACTATGAACCGTTCCAGGGTACCAACGTATGGTCTGACGCAATGTGCATTCCATCCAACGCTAAGAGCCCGAAACTGGCATTGGCTTGGATTAACTTCAACCTGGAAAAGGACGTAGCTATCGATAACTCAACATACGTCGGTTATACTTCCGGTCATCAGGAAGCTTTGGAAGAATTGTCACAAGGCGAATTCGCAGGTATCAGCGCTTACACACCACGTGTCGGTTATGAACTGGATGAAACTTACAAGGATGACAACAATCTGAAGGCTAAGCTTGCTGAACTTTGGGTTAAGGTTAAAGCTGCTAAGTAGTATCAAAGGCCACGTATGTGGCCTTCTTTTATAGGAGGTCTTGTATGAGAACAGTAACGGTTGCGGCCATTCAGATGCAATGCGATCCTTTGTTGGAAAACAATCTGAAAAAGGCAGAAGAAAAAGTACGGGAAGCGGCGAAGATGGGTGCGAACCTGATTCTGTTGCCGGAATTATTCTCCAGATGGTATTTCTGTCAGGAACGGCGGTATGAATATTATTCGTATGCGTATCCGGTCAATGAATCACCGGAAGTACAGATGGGAATCCGTCTGGCAAAAGAACTGCATGTGGTATTGCCAATCAGTTTTTATGAACGTGACGTGAATACGGTTTACAATTCGGTTGCGTGCATCGATGCGGATGGAACGGTTTTGGGTGTGTATCGGAAGACGCACATTCCGGATGATCATTTTTACCAGGAGAAGTTTTATTTTACACCGGGGAATTCGGGCTTTACGGTGTTTGATACTGCGGTAGGATCTATCGGTGTCGGTATCTGCTGGGATCAGTGGTTTCCGGAAACGGCCCGTTGTCTGGCATTGAATGGTGCGGAAATTCTGCTGTATCCTACCGCGATCGGTTCGGAACCGATCTTAGACTGCGATTCCATGCCGCATTGGAGACGGTGTATGCAGGGGCATTCGGCATGCAATCTGATGCCGGTGGTAGCAGCGAATCGCATCGGCCTGGAATCGGTAGAACCTTGCAAGGAAAACAGTATGCAGTCGAGCAGTTTACGGTTCTACGGGTCTTCGTTTATGACCGATCATACCGGGGAAATCCTGCAACAGGCATCAAGGGATGAAGAAACGGTTCTGGTTCAGAGTTATGATCTGGATCAGTTGAAAACCGACCGGATTGCCTGGGGCTTGTTCAGGGACCGTCGTCCGGAAACGTACGGAAAGATTACAAAGTAATAATGTTTCAAAGAGAGAGCAATCTCTCTTTTGTGTTTCTTTGGGTAACATAGTATAATCGTGTGGGTATGGGGGAAGAATATGCTGAAAGAATACTTTGGGGATAAAGAGTTTTATAAACGGGTGGCCTGGATTGCCCTTCCGGTGGCGTTGCAACAGTTGTTAAGCAGTGCGATGGGTATTGTGGACAGCATTATGGTTTCCTGGATTGACGGGGTTACGGCTGTCGGTACGGCTTCCCAGATTGAAAACATATGTATCACGTTAGCGTTCGGGGGAGTAACGGGAATCGGTATCTTTGCGGCACAGTTTTACGGTGCGAAAGAATACGACAATATGAAACGGACGTTCGGGCTGAGTTTACTGTATTGCGGCATCATCGGGGTCGTGTTTTATCTGGCAGTAACGTTTTTCGGAAGAGAAATCTGTCTGTTTTATATTGAAGATGAAGCGGTGGTATCCAGTGCACTGGAATATCTGGCCATTACCCGCTATGCGTATCTTCCGATGTGTCTGGCATTCTGTTTTTCGTACCAGTACCGGTGTGTTCATAAGACAACGGTACCTTTGATTCTGGGTGTTGTCGGGATGATGACGAACGTGGTATTGAATTATTTACTGATTTTCGGGAAATTCGGTTGTCCGGAATTAGGGGTTGCCGGTGCGGCAATCGGTACGTTGGTTGCCCAGTGTGTTTCCTTATTCTTATATGTAGTATATACGTTGAAAAAGAAGATGGTATTTGCGGGTAGTCCGAAGGTGATGTTTGATTTACCGGTTTCCTTTGTGAAGCCGATTGTCATTCGCAGTTATCCGCTGGTACTGAATGAGTTTTTCTTCAGTTTCGGCGCAAGTATGTACATCAAGGCATACGGCTTGTTAGGCAAACTGGCAACGGACAGTTATTATGTCGGAAACCAGATTAACAACATTTTCTTCAGTGCGTGTAACGGACTGGTATCGGCTACCGGTGTGGTATTGGGTGCGAGTCTGGGAGAAAACGACAAAGAAAAAGCCATCCGGCAATCGAAGTACTTTATCGGTATGGCGGGTGTGTTGTCAATTGCGTTATCTCTCATTATAATATGGAGTGCAAAAGGACTGGTCAGTCTGTTCGGCTTGCAGAATCCGGTCGTACACGATAGTGCGGTTATGATTGTGAGAATCTGCGGGATTCGTATCATGCTGCGGTTGTTTAACGCAACGGTCTTCTCTTCCTTACGGGCAGGAGGAGATTCGAAGTTTCTGGTATTTCTGGATTCCGGAATCATGTGGGCCATCGGTATTCCGCTGGCATATTTCATCATTCTGGGATTGCATATCCGGTCCATTGTATGGGTATATTTCCTGGTACAGGCGGAAAATATCGTTCGTCTGGTTATCGGGTTACGCAGATTTAGCAGTTATAAATGGGTGAATAACCTCACCACAGAAGTAAAGTAGGAGGAAAAAACCATGGATAAAATGATGTCCCGGCTGGAGGGAATGGAAGAACGTTACCTGCAGCTGAATGAAATGCTGATGGATTCATCGATCGTCAGCGATCCGAAACAGTTTGCGAAATTAGGGAAGGAACAGGCACAGTTGGCTCCTACCGTAGAAACGTTTCAGGAACTGAAGAAAGTACTGGCGTCAATTGAAGAAGCGAAGATGCTTCTGGAAGAAAACGATGCGGAAATGATAGAAATGGCGAAGATGGAACTGGAAGAGAAAGAACCTCTTCGTCAGCAGTTGCTGGACCGTCTGGAATTGCTGCTGATTCCGAGGGATCCTAACGATGATTGCGATGCGATTATGGAAATCCGCGGAGCTGCCGGCGGGGATGAAGGGAACATCTTTGCGGGTGACTTGTTACGGATGTATACGAAGTATTGTGAAGCGAACGGCATGCGTGTGGAAATTACCGAAGCGGTGGAATCCGAAGCCGGCGGGTTTGCGCAGGTCGGATTTATCGTTCATGGTGACGGTGCGTATGGAAAACTGAAGTTTGAATCCGGTGCGCATCGGGTACAGCGGGTTCCGAAGACGGAATCGGCAGGTCGTATTCATACTTCTACCGCTACGGTATTGTGTTTACCGGATGTGGAAGATGTGGAAATCGAAATCGACCCGAACGATCTGACCATTGAAACCCACAGAGCATCCGGTGCCGGCGGACAGCACATCAACAAGACCGATTCCGCAGTTCGTATTACGCACATTCCGACAGGTATAACCGTAAACTGCCAGGACGGTCGTTCCCAGATTCAGAACCGGGAAACCGCTATGAGATTAATCAAGGCTCGTGTTTACGATGAATATCAGCGGAAGATTGATGAAGAAAAGGGCGAAATCCGCCGTGGTAAGATCGGTACGGGAGACCGTTCCGAAAAGATCCGAACATACAACTATCCGCAGAACCGGGTAACGGATCACAGAATCGGCTTTACCATTCAGCAGCTGGACCGTGTCATGGAAGGTAAGATGGATGATGTCATCCAGGCATTGCTGGATGCTGACCAGAAGGCAAAGATTGCCGGAGAACAGGAATAATGCCAACCTATCGGGAAGCGTTACGTCAGGCACAGCAACAATTAACACAAGCGGATGCGTACGAACAGCACGCACAGTTGCTGATGCTAGAACTGGCAAATCAGAATTTAAGCGATTTGTATCTGTGTTATGACGAACCGATGCCGCAAGAACTGTACGACACGTATTGTCAGGGTGTAAAACGGCTAGCGAAACAGGAACCGCTGCAGTATGTGTTAGGATACCAGTGGTTTTACGGAAACAAGATGACGGTGACTCCGGAAGTATTGATTCCGCGGTATGAAACCGAAGAACTGGTTGCGAACGTACTGGTTGATGTGGATGCATATTTTGAAGGGAAAAACCCGGTACTTGCCGATATCGGTACAGGTAGCGGAGCGATTGCGATTTCCCTGAAACGGGAAGAACCGTCCTTACAGGTATACGCAACGGATATCAGTGAAACGGCATTGAAAGTTGCGCAAAAGAATGCAGATGATCTGAACGCGGAAGTCACTTTTTACCGGGGGGATCTGTTGCAACCGTTGATTGACAGAGGAATTCAACTGGATATTCTGGTATCCAATCCGCCATACATTCCTCAGAAACAAACCCTGGAATCCAGTGTAAAGGATTATGAACCGCACGTTGCCTTATTCGGCGGTAACGACGGGTTGTATTTTTACCGGAGAATCTTTGAAGACGCTCATAAGGTTATTAAGGAACATTCCTTTCTGGCCTTTGAGATCGGATACGATGAAAAAGATGCCTTGCTGGCATTGGCAAAGGAATATTTCCCGCAGGACCGCATGACGGTATTACAGGATTTGAACGGAAAAGACCGGATGTTGTTTATTTATCATAACGTGTAGAAGCAGGCAGGATGACCTGCTTTTTTTACGGAATATACCATTCGCGCCGTTTAAACTACCACTGACGGACAATGGGTTGAAGAATACTATATGAGTTAATAGTATAAAAGTATCAAAGGAAGTGTGGCCATATTCCAATGAAAGAAAGGAAAGGCAAGATGAAAAGGTTGATACTATTATTAAGTGTATTCTTACTGATTGCCGGTTCTTATATTCCGGTGTCAGCGGATGAGGAAGAAATGAGAACCTATGAAATTGATTTGTATGGTAATAAAGAATCTTATTATGAATATGTGACAGAAACCGATACCGTGATTATAAAAGTAACAGATGGTAGTTTACCGAAGGGGAACAGCCGCATAATCGGTGCAGAGGAATTTGCGCCCGGCAGTTATTCCCGTACGATCTCTTATCAAAGAAAGCCGGTAAAGAGCAAGGCGGCATTAAAGCTAGAGTGGAAAGTTCGTTTTACGGTTTCTGCCACTGCAAAACCGCGGATTACTTCTGTCTCGGATTTTATATCCTCTGATTATTTTGCGACAACCGGAGGGCCGACCATCACCAATCCGATAGCATCTGTATCCAAAGCAGCAAATGCTTATGCGTATGGAAGAGATGTAATATACAAACCTGATGGAAAAAGTACGGTTGTCCATATGAATTTTAACTTGTATCATGACGATTCGGCATCGGTTCATATACAGGATATTGTTGCGAGTAATTAAAGGGGCAATTCTATGAAGAAGATAGTAATTGCGTTATTCTGTCTGTTTCTTTTATCCGGGTGTGTAAATGCCGGAAAGAAGGAACCGACAAGAAAAGAAATCCTGCAGGAAAGAAAGAGTTATCTGGCTGAAGCAATTGAGACGAAATGCAAGGAGTTGTTTCCGGACGGGTATACAGAAGTTGTCCGTCATTACTCGATGTCGACGATTGAGGGGACAGAGACAGCAAAGCGTGTCGTTCTGATTGTTCAACCGGCAGATACAGAGAAATACACAGCGGTTGAACTTGGCCCGGAAAACGAATACCTGGTAGGCAAAAAGGAAAACGATGTATTTTTTGTGAATGAGGAAAAGGAACCGGGATATGAAGAGATGGCGAGAAAAGATTATCCGGAGATTACCTCAAAAACCGATTGGGTTGTGATAAAAAGGAAAGGTATTAATAAAGAGGCATATGATTTGATATTCACACTGGAAAAAGAACAACTGAATGATGAGGCGTTGTTGTCGGATATCCTGCAGTTGATTTCTGCAGACGGTTCCTTTGAAGCTCTGATAAAAGATGAAGAAGTAAAATCAAAGGAATTACTGATACCGGTTACGTTATTATCTATGGGATACGGCCTGTCTTATTGCCCGTATGAAGGAGAGCCGTGGCAGCATGAGGTATGGTTATCCGTTGATTCCCGGTTTGAAGAGGAACGACTGGATCAATTTGATACGAAATCATTGAGGGAAAAACTTGTTTACCAGATGGAACATAAATAACAATGTCAAGACGCATGCATGTGCGTCTTTTCTGATGTGCGTTAAACCGTTTTACTGTTGTTTTACGTGCATATGCCAGTGGTTTTCAGATGACTTCCGGAATTTATATACCATTCGCGCCGTTTAAACTACCATTCGCGGACAAGGGGTTGCATGATGAAACCCGTAGTGTTATATATGAATCAGGAGGCGTACGTAACGTTTAGAAGTATAAGTGGAGATTCGATAAAAATCTTCGTAAGAACAGTTATGTTGCCAAATTGAACAGCATAATCGTATGGTTATGCATTGGGTTTAAGTGACAAGTGAGGACAAAAAAATGAAAAGAAAAGATTTTTATATCGGATTGTTTGCGATTTTACATTTGATGGTAATACTCCCACCGGCTTATGAAACAGGAATCGGACGAGCAGATCTGGAGTTCTGGATGATGGGAGACTGGTGGCTTCTGATGTATTTCGTAACGGTTATTCCTTTGGCATTCCTTGTAATTTCAGAAATCAAACAACTGGGAAAGTTTTTGAAATAGAGTATACACAAATCCTTCTGCATGGAACCGGGAGCAGAAGGATTTTTACTACCATTCGCGCCTTTTAAACTACCATTCGCGGACAAGGGGTTGAGAGAACCGGACTCTTGCGCCATACTAATAAATAGATATAGGAGTGGTTCAGATGAAGATAATCAAATCTGTTTTGCTATGCTTGGTTTTATTGTCAGGGTGTGTCAGAAATACGCAAAGAGAAGTGATACAGCCGACGTTAATGGAGTTGCTTGTGGCCAGGGAACCGTATCTGGCAGAAGAAATTGAGAAAAAGTGTGAGGAATTGTTCCCGCAAGGGTACGAAGAAATCATCCGGCATTACAGCCGGTTGTATCTTGATGATATATATACCGTTTCCCGTGTTGTTGCGTTGGTTCGCCCAAACGGTTCCAATGAAGTTACGGCAATCGAGTACGGGGCAGATAATGAGAATCTCGTCGGATACAAAGACCATGACGTGTTTTTTATCAATCATGAGAAAGAAGAACCATATGCAGAACTTGCCCGAAAACAGTATCCGCAGATTACCGAAAAGACCGACTGGATTGTGATACAAAAGAAGGGAATCCGTCCGGAGGCATACAATCTGGTATTTACACTGACCAAAGAACAGCTTCAGGATGAAACCCTGTTGGAGGATATCGTTAATCTGATTCGTGAGGAAGGCAGTTTCCTTGCGTTAAGGAAGGATGAAGACGTGGAATCAAAACCGGATTCCCTTATGCCTGTATTACTGGGAATGGCTTATGGGATCAACTATTGTCCGTATGAGGGAAAACTATGGAAGCATGAACTGTGGTTGTCCACAGACAAAGAAGCACAGGAGTATTACCTGGAAGAGGTGAACGTTTCGGCTTTGAAGGAAAAACTGACAGATCAGTGGGAATCAAGAGGGCAGTAGCATGAAGAAACTGATGATTGTAATGCTGGCTGTTCTTGTGATTGCCGGATGTGAAAGAAGAGTATCGAACGATGAGAAAGTTCCGACATATGAGATTCGTAAGGAATATCTTGAAAAGGAACTGGATAAATTGCTTGATGAAAACTTTGATGAATATACGGTTATTGCTCAGCATGAGGATGTAATTAAACTGCATGGTGTAGAAACCGTGGAAAAGATGAGCCGGCTGATATGGGATTCGGTAAACAAGACGTATCACGTATTTGAATACGGGTGCCGCGATATAGAGCGAACGGGAGACAAGCGATACGATTGGCTGTATATCAACGGTGATAACGAGTATGATTTACGTGAGTATGTGGAAGAACGGTATCCGTATCTGGACAGTAAGACCACATACCGGATTATCGATACACATAGCGTGCCGATGGGTAAACCGGATCTTGCGCTTGCGTTTTCAAAAGATATGCTGGAGGATGCATGGTTCCTAAAGGAACTGACGTATCTTACAGCGGCGTGTAATCACGTGTATCTGTTAAAGATGAGTGAAGAGATTGAGGCACATCCGGAATACATCGATCCGTATCTGCTGAGTGTCATTTACGGACTGGAAGATGAGTATGACCCGTATCAACGGGGAAAAGATGTGTTTGCGACCGATTTTATCAATATCGGTGTAACGGAAGAAGGCTTCACAAAAGAAGAGGAAGAATTGATGATTGAATCGGTCAAAGATATGATTCAGATTCTATGGGACAAATAATGGAAAGGGGGTGTGCGGATGATTCGTATTGTTGTGTGTGATGATGACGTGGCGGCAGCGGAAAACCTGTGTAACCGGATTTACGAGAATACGAGTGATAAATACAGACCGGATGTATTTACGGATGCGAAACAGTTACGGAATGCGGTTGAATCCGGGAACACGTATGATATTGCGATACTGGATATCGAAATGCAGGATGTCTCCGGAATGGAACTGGCACAGATTATCAGAGAATCCAATCCGGACACCTTGGTTCTGTTTGTGACGGATTATCTGAAATATGCGGTGGATTCGTATGAACTCGGAGTATACCGGTACATTCCGAAAAACGAACTGGATACGCGGTTTGCGCCGGCATTGGAATCTGCTATACGGAAAGTGCAGCAGAAAAGGCAAAGCATCATTCTTACGGATACCAATAACGGGGTCGTACATCTGTTGTATGAAGAAATCGTATCGTTGCGTAAGGATACGAAGAATATATACGTGTATCCGATGGGAAAGGAACCGGTTCGGATCCGGGAAAGTATCACAAACATCCTGGCGGTATTGCCTGATGATATGTTTGCGCAGATTGACCGGGGAGTCATCATTAATCTTCATCAGGTGATCTCCTATACGGATGACAGGGTTACGATGAAGGATGGCAGTTGTTTTGTGGTATCGCGTTCCCATAAATCAGAAGTACGGAAAGCGTTGCAGCAGGCATGGAGGAATTCCCTATGATGATGCTGTTCTGGAGTATACGGTGTTTTATCCTGTTACAAGCTGTGAAAACGGTTTTTGAACAAAAGAAAAACGGGCAATCGTTATTGCTCGATTTTCTTGTTTGTATCGTGATTGGCGGACCGTTGTTTGCCTGGACCGATACGTTACGGATTGATCCTTGTGTGGTACCGACGATTGTGTTTCTGACCATTCTGATTACCGCATTGTATAAAACGGATTTATTGAAAACGTTCAATCTTGCAGCGTTGATAGCCGTTGGAATCGGTGCAGTGGAATATATGATTCTTACCGTCATCAGTACGTATTGGATCGGGTATATGTCTTTTATCGATTTTATGCAACTATACGAAATCAGTCTTCTGGTAAGCTGTGCGATTGATTTCTTATTGTGCGTCGGTATCTATGCCATGTCTTTGAAAGCGAAAGACTCCATGCGGTCTTTGTTGAATACGCAGCGGTCGTTAACGGTATTTACCATTGTGCTGGGTGTTTCCTATTTGTATCTGGAGGATATTACCGTACGGTTGTATGATTATCTGATTCCGGAAGTATGGATGTTGTTTTTTGCGATTCTGGTCATCGGCATCCTGATGTTTTATTATGTACAGATCAGTAACCGGCAGAAGGTGGAACTGCAGGCAATTAAAAACCAGAACGAACTGACGCATGAAAAGTATGAAGATCTGGCGGAAGTGTATGACCATTATGCCGAGTTGCAGCACTATTTCATTCACCAGTTGAATACGCTGGAAAGCATGATAAAGGAAAAGAAGATTGATGAAGCCGTGAACTTTATCCATGAAACGTCGGATCATGCATATTCCATGGCTTTAATGAAATATACCGGGTTGAAGACCGTCGACCTGGTATTTATCCTGGCTATGAAACGAATGAAGGAATACGGTATTCCGTTTGATTATGAAATCGATAAACTGGAAGTACCCGATCTGGAAGAAGACTTATCGGTTATTTCGTCCAATGTGATAAAAAGTGCCGTACGGGGAACGCTCAGTACGAAAAAACCGTCCGTCATTACGTTCCGTCTTCGCCGGCAGCATCAGTTTGTGGTAGGATATTGTTCCTATTATGCGAAAATTGTGAATACCGACCCGTATCCGGTCATTGATGACGACCTGAATACGTTGCAGATGAAAAGCATCCGGCTGATTTGTGATCGTCAGGACGGGAATTTTTCGGCGAGTGAATCGAATGGATTTGTACAACTGGAATTCTATGTGCCGATTCGCAGTAAGGATTGATTTTTGCGTGAATATTGATTCATAATGAAGGTGGAAAAGAGGAACACGTACATGATCATACAAAGTACAAGAGTGTATTACGAAGAAAAATTCTGCCCGAAACAGGTGGAAATTACGGGAAAACGAATTACGAATGTCTACGAATACGGGCAGTTTCCGGTGGACAAAGATTACGGAGATCTGAAGATTTTACCGGGGCTGAACGACATTCATAATCACGGATATATGGAACAGGGTGCCAATAATGCGAATACGGAATGGCTGACCAAGTGGATGAATTATCTGATTCAGGAAGGTGTCACCGGAACGTTGCCTTCCATCAGCTGCGGAAATCCGCATGAAGTGATTCTGGATTCCTTGCGTTGCATGGATGAATTTGCGAGCGGGGAATATGACGGATGCCGCATATTAGGTATTTATTCCGAGGGACCGTTTGTAGGACAGAAACCGGGAGCTCAGAACGTCGCATTCAAACTGATTCCGACCAAGGAAATCGTGGATGATTATATCAATGCGAGCGGCGGAAGAATGAAGTATATCATGCTGGCACCGGAGGAATTGAACGGGGATTATTCCGTACTGGATTACATCCGTTCCAAGGGAATTTCCATTTCGCTGGGTCATACGGGAGCATCGTTTGAAGTATGTACGGAAGCAAGAGCACACGGAGCTATCAGTTTTACCCATACGTTCAACGGTATGCTGGGATTAGGACATCGGGAACCGGGTGTTGCCGGTGCTGCCTTGTATTATGACGATATGTATGCGGAATTAATCGGTGACGGTGTTCATGTCAATAAAGTACCGGCAAACATTCTGGCAAGAATGAAAGGGAAAGACAAACTGATTCTGGTTACCGATTCGGTGGAAATCAAGGGATTGCCGGTCGGTAAAGTCGGTACCCGCGGGAAAGAAGTCTTCATTTGCGAAGACGGTGTCGGAAGACTGGCAAACGGAACGATTTCCGGCTCTGCCAACCGGTTGAACCGCGTGTTGCGGTATTCCATCGAACAAAGCAAGATCGATGAAGTAACGGCCATCAATGCGGCAACGGTCAATCCGTGCAAGATGCTGGGTATTAACGATCTGGGGTTGATTAAGCCGGGATACATTGCCAGTATTGCGGTATTTGACGATACGTACGAACCGGTTGACGTATATGTCGAAGGAAAGAAGTATTGCATACAATAAATACGGAAGACGACCTTTGGTTGTCTTCTTTTCATTTGGGATGAAACCGACTACAATAAAAGGGAAAATAGCGGAGGAAACAATATGAAATTACAGGCGGCTTTGGATACGCTGACGCTGGAAGAATGCATCGCGTTGATGGATGAAGTGCAGGATTATGTAGGAGTGATTGAAGTCGGAACTCCTTTTGTGATTGAAGAAGGGATGCGACCGGTACGGGAATTCAAGAAAAGATACCCGAAACTGGAAGTACTGGCGGACGTAAAGATTATGGATGCCGGGGAATACGAAGCGGACAAGTGTTTTGATGCCGGTGCGGATATCGTAACCGTATTGGGTGTCAGTAACGATTTAACGGTACAAGGTGTTGTCCGCAGTGCGAAGAAACACGGTAAGAAATGTATGGTGGATATGATTGAAGTAAAGAATCTGGCAGAGCGGACGGCACAGCTGGATGAAATGGGAGTCGATTATATCTGTGTGCATACGGCGTTTGACGTACAGGCAACCGGGGCGGATCCGCTGGATGAATTAAAAGTCGTAAACAAGATTGTTAAGAATGCCAAAACTGCGGTAGCCGGCGGGGTAAAACTGAATACGATTGACGATATTGTTGCCGAAGGAGCTGAAATCATTGTGGTCGGCGGTGCCATCTGTAACGCGAAAGACCGTGCGCAGATGGCAAAGGATATGAAAGGAAGGCTCAAATAATGAACTGTGTGGAATACGGACAGGTAGTTGTCAAGGAATTGAGCCAGGCACTGGGCCGGATTGATCCGGAAAAGGCGGATGAATTTGTGAAACTGGTAATGAATGCGGAAGAAGTGTTCTGTGCCGGTGCTGGAAGAAGCGGTTTTCAGGTCAAAGGTTTTGCGATGCGTCTGATGCATATGGGAGTGAAATCGTATGTAGTCGGAGAAACGTGTACGCCGAATATCAAGGAAGACGGCTTACTGGTGGTATGCAGCGGAAGCGGAACAACCAAGAGTTTGGTCAATCATGCCAACAAGGCCAAAGAAGTAGGAGCGAAGATTGCGCTGATTACGATTAATCCGGAAAGTACCATTGCGAAGTTAGCGGATGTGGTTATTGAAATTCCCTGCCCGTCCCCGAAAA
Source organism: Erysipelotrichaceae bacterium (assembly GCA_021442745.1). Taxonomy (GTDB): domain Bacteria; phylum Bacillota_I; class Bacilli_A; order Erysipelotrichales; family Erysipelotrichaceae; genus RGIG4607. The sequence goes on from JABUSI010000028.1 coordinate 17,183, forward strand.
GCGCAAAACAGGGAGATATTATCAGCGTACAGCCGATGGGGTCCTTGTTTGAACAGTCCGAAGGCATCTTTATGGACATTGCCATTAGGATGCTGATGGATAAAAAGGGTCTGGACAGTGATACCATGTTCGGCAGACATGCCAATATGGAATAATGTGACAGGATAGTAAAGAAACAGACGTTATGAATTGCGAAATGCGGTCAAGACGTCTGTTTTTATCAGATACATTGATATTATACTCCTATAGGAGTATAATAATGACAAAGGGGGTAGGTATGTTATGAAGAAACGAATCTATCACGGGTCGGAAAACAGAATCGAAAAACCGATTTACGGATACGGAAAGAAATACAACGATTACGGGATTGGTTTCTATTGTACCGAATCGATGGAAATGGCAAAGGAATGGGGTGTTGATTCCAATCGTGACGGATACGCCAACATTTACGATCTGGAACTGGATGGTCTTGTAATATTGAATCTGAACGATCAAAGGTACTGCATCCTGCATTGGCTTTCGGTACTTCTGCAAAACCGGGATTTTGAAACCTCATCGCCATTGGCAAACGAGGCGAAAGAATATCTGACAACGTACTTTACCCCGGATTACTTATCTGCTGACGTTATCGTCGGATATCGTGCGGATGACAGTTATTTTTCCTTTGCACAGGACTTTCTGAACGGTACGATTTCCTATCGTCAACTGTCAGCAGCAATGTATCTTGGAAAACTTGGTCAGCAGATTGTGTTAAAAAGTGAAAAGGCATTTTCGCAGCTGACTTTTGTCGATGCGGAAATCGCAAAGTCAGAGGATTGGTTTACGAAAAAGCGTTTTCGTGACAAGACGGCAAGAAAGGAATACTTTACCGCTCGAACGAGCAAACGTCAGCGCGGGGACTTATATATTACACAGATACTGGATGAGGAGATGAAGGAAGACGATGAACGCTTACGACAGAATGTATCTTGAGAAGGCAAGAATCGCTCTTGGAAGAATGCTCGACTATGCTGTCTACGGTCTGAAATATGATCTTTCGGTGTTTTGGGATATGTTTCTTGTTTCCAAAATCGCGAGACGGTTTGAACAGGGAGATGCATCGGTAATTGCCGGAAGGTCCGGTGTGGAACTTGCGCTGATGGTTACGGGTAAGGATCAGGAATATCCGAAACCTGTGTATTCGCTGGAAAAAAGTGAGGAATACTGGGTCGGATGGGCGTTGGCGTATTATCAATGGAAGACGTGTCTTTCCTTTTCACAGATTACGAGTTTCATTTCTATAGAAGAGATGCGAAGAATGTACTCTCCGTATCACGAAATGGATGTCCGGCAGTTCTGTGACCGGATATCGGAATTGTATATAGAACGAAAAGAGATGACAAACCTGAAACGCAGACGTCTTGCGGCAGGAATCAGCCAGTCACAGCTTGCACAGATCACCGGTATTCCGGTCAGAACGATACAGCAATACGAACAGGGGCAAAAAGATATCAACAGGGCGAGAGCAGAGTATGTCATCCATCTGTCACGTGCGCTGTATTGCGACCCGCAACAACTGTTGGAATACAAATTGAAAGAAGAATAAGAGTGGCGAAGAGAGAATCTTCGTCATTTTCTTGTTTTGAGACAAAAACAAGAAAAGTCACAACGAATTAATAATTTGAGACCTTAGTTGAGACCCGATATTCTTACGATGGAGACGGGTATTTCTCTTTATGTTTTTTGTGTGCTTTTTTCCTTGAAAAAGGCAGAAAAGAAAAAGAGTTATCAGACAGATTGTGGGGGAAAAACAATGAAAAAAGTATGGAAAGTCCTTCTGGCAGTCTTCTTGCTGATGGGTATGTTGTTGCCTGTTTATGCAGAAGATGGTGAAGAACCAACGACTACGGAACCGGAAATTGAAGAAATCGTTGAAGAACCGGAACCGTTGAAAGCCACAAACGGAACATATTGCCTGGATGGCGTTACAAAGATTCCTTTTGTAACTTTAGATGAAACATTAAAAGCTGTAGAAGCAGCGGAAGCAGACGCAAACGGCGAATTGGTTACAGTGTTAATCGAAAACGCAACGTTGGCGCTGAGTGATTTCTGTGTGAACAATCACTATCAGAAGATCACAAACGTAGATTATATTTTTAATAAGTGTGTTGTAGATGATGACGGCAGCGATCATAACAACGGCGGTGCAGGTCAATGGAACGGTGACGGATATTTCCATATCCAGGCTACCCAGCATTCATCCGTATTGTTTGAAGACTGCACGTTTAAAGTAAACGTTCAGCAGGGTTCTGCCGGTCATACGTATGCACCATGTGACGTAACCATCAAAAACTGTGATTTCACAGGTCAGAACTGGTATCTGGGCGACCATTACGGCGATCTGACCATTGAAGGTTGTACAAACGTAAACCGTATCAATGCCAACAGTACTCACCAGTGGGAAATCCGTCCGGATTCTCACAGCCTGAACGGCAAGGGTGAACCTTCTACCCTGACGGTTAAGAACTGTAAGTTCATCAAGAACAATAACCCGATTTTCAACATTCCTGACAGACTGGCAACCCAGAACCTGTTGTTGTACGGAAACGTATTCCAGAACTATGTATGGGAAAACAACAGATGGGTGGAAGACAATGAAGTAATTTACGTTCATACCTATTCCGCATATGGTCAGGCGAACAGTACGTTGGGCAAGTGGATCGGATCCAGCGGACTGAAAGCCGGTAATGGCGGAGACTTCGATACTCTTGACGAAACGCATTTCGAAGCAAACGGATGGAAACAGGCTCAGGAAGACGTAACCGAATTTGAGGATAACTTCCCGACATACGGTTACCAGGCATACTATGTATTCCCGATGACTCATGCAACCATCGAAAAGACCGAAATCACCATCACAAAACTGTGGGATGATGAAAACAACATCGATAAGAAGCGCCCTCAGGAAATCTACATCAGCTTGTTTGCGGATAGCAAATTGGTAGAAAAGGTTAAATTGACGGAAGATAATTTCGTAGGTACCGTTGAAGTTCCGGGATTTACTTTCACATACGACAAGTGGACGTATACATTCAAGGATTTACCGAAGAACACCAAGGCCGGCGAAATCAAGTATACGATTACGGAAGACGTTGTAGAAGATTACGACACAACGTATCCGGATGATCTGACAGTATTGAACACACGTGTCATCCAGCATTACTACGAAGGTATGCTGAAGATCCGTAAGGTTTATCAGGAAGACGGTAAGGCAACACGTACCAATAAACTGTTCTACGCAAGAGTATACGAAGACGAAGATCTGACAACTCCTTATACGGATGTTCTGCCTCTGTCATTGAATGGTACCGATACGGTTACCATTGACGTAACGGTTGCGTTGGAAGATCTGGGTGAACCGAAGACTTACTATGTTGCGGAAGTTGATGAACGCGGTAACATTCTGCAGAGCACAAAGAAGATGAGCATCACCATCGATAACCCGGCAGCTACCGTGGAACTGGAAGTTGTTCCGGTGGTTACGATTACCAATAACGTAAAGAAAGAAGTGGATACGGCTGATACCACATCTGCTACCGGTTACGTTGTATTGTTCGGTGCGTGTGCATTGGCATTGGTTGCACTGACGGAAACCAAGAAGAGAATCAAATAAGTATTTCTTAAAAACAGGCGGAAGATGACTTAGGTTGTCTTCTGCTTTTTTACGGATTCATTACCAAATAAGGTTTAAGTGAATCGTCGTATTGTGTTAGAATAATAGAAATAGGTTGGTGATATCTGTGAAAACACGCGTGTTGGAAACGGCAAACAGGAATGAAGTCTGTGAATACCTTTTACAAGGGGATGTTGTCGCATTTCCGACGGATACCGTGTTTGGCGTAGGTATCCTTTTTGATGATGGAGGGGCCATTGCGAAGATGAAACAGGCAAAGGGAAGAGATGAGCGTAAGCCATTCCCGATGATGGTTTCGGATCTTTCGCAATTGAAGTCGGTGGCGTATCTGGATGAAAAGTATGAACGTTTGTGTGAAGCGTTTATGCCGGGAGCGTTTACGGTGGTTCTGAAGAAGAAGGATTGCGTAGCGGATGAAGTGACGAATGGGAAAGATACCATTGCCATCCGTATTCCGGATGATGATTTCGTATTATCGGTTATCCGGGAAGTGGGAAAACCTCTTCTGGTTACCAGCGCAAACCGATCGGGTGGCGCAAATACCACAAATGAAACGGAAGTACTGGCACAGCTGGATGGAAGAATTGCGGCCGTCGTCAAGGGACAGACTTCGACAAGTACGGCAAGTACCATTGTCGATTTAACGGGGGATTCTCCGGTAATCCTGCGTCAGGGAATGATAACGAAAGAAGATATCGAACAATATCTGTAAGGAGACATATATGAAGGATTTGGAAGTATTACAAGCGATAGAAGCAGAAGAAAACAGACAACGTTACAACATCGAGCTGATTGCGTCAGAAAACTTTGTGTCTGATGACGTACGGGAAGCGGTTGGCAGTGTATTGACGAACAAATATGCAGAAGGATATCCTTCCAAACGGTACTACGGCGGGTGCGCTTGCGTAGACGTTGTGGAAAACATTGCACGGGATCGGATGTGCAAACTGTTTGGTGCGGAACATGCGAATGTGCAGCCGCACTCCGGTTCACAGGCGAACATGGGTGTATACCAGGCAATCTTACAGCCGGGTGATGTGGTTATGGGTATGGATCTGGCTGCCGGAGGACATCTGACGCATGGTCATAAGATGAGTTTTTCCGGGCAGACGTATGAATTCCACGGATATGGCGTAAACAAGGAAACAGAAATGATTGACTATGACGAAGTACGGAGAATGGCTCATGAATTGCATCCGAAACTGATTGTAGCGGGTGCCAGTGCGTATGCCAGGGAAATCCGGTTTGACTTGTTTAAGGAAATCTGTGATGAAGTAGGTGCGTACTTTATGGTGGATATGGCACACATTGCCGGTCTGGTAGCGTGCGGGGAACATATGAGCCCGGTTCCGTATGCGGATTTTGTCACTACGACAACGCATAAGACGTTGCGCGGTCCTCGCGGAGGAGCCATTCTGTGTAAGAAGGAATTTGCGGAAGTACTGGATAAGAAGATTTTCCCTGGTATTCAGGGTGGTCCTCTGATGCATGTAATTGCCGGTAAGGCGGTATGTTTCGGAGAAGCGTTACAGCCGGAATTCAAGGAATATGCTCACCAGATCGTATTGAATGCGAAGGAACTGGCGAAAACTCTGGAAGAAGAAGGTTTCCGGTTAGTCAGCGGCGGTACCGATAACCATATGGTACTGGTGGATACGAAGTCTGTCGGATTAACGGGTAAAAAGGCAGAAACGTTACTGGATCTGGTTGGTATTACCTGCAACAAAAATGCGATTCCGTTTGATACCGAAAAGCCGTACTATACCAGCGGTATTCGTGTCGGTACTCCGGCAATGACGACCAAGGGATATAAGGAAGCCGAATTCCGTCAGGTGGGATTATGGATTTCCGAAGTCTTGCACAATCCGGAAAATGAAGAAATATTGGAAAAAGTACGGAAGGAAGTCCGTGACTTTACCACCAATTTTCATAAATAAACAAAGGAGAACGTTATGTTAACTGTATTAAATCATCCATTGATTACTCATAAGCTGACGATTATGAGAAACGAAGCAACGTCTACCAAGGATTTCCGTCAGAATCTGGATGAAATTGCCGGATTGATGGCGTATGAAGTAACCCGTGATTTGCCGATCAAGCGGGTAAAGGTGAAGACGCCGATCTGTGAAACGGAACAGAACCAGATTTCCAAGGATGTCGTATTGGTTCCGATTCTGCGTGCCGGATTGGGTATGGTAAACGGTATTCTGAATCTGATTCCTACGGCTAAGGTTGGTCATGTCGGATTGTATCGTGATGAAGAAACACTGGAACCGCATGAATATTTCGGTAAGTATCCGAAGAATCTGGCAGATGCGGTTGTTATGGTTGTGGACCCGATGCTAGCTACCGGCGGTTCTGCGGAAGCAGCTATCAATATGGTAAAAGCCCGTGGCGCAAAACAGATTAAACTGGTTTGTCTGGTAGGTGTTCCGGAAGGTGTCAAGAGAATTGAAGCAGCTCATCCTGACGTTGATATTTATCTGGCAGCTTTGGATGAAAAGTTAAATGACATCGGTTATATCGTGCCTGGTTTAGGTGATGCGGGAGACCGTATTTTTGGCACAAAATAAGAAAAACAGAAGTGTTGTAATCCAGTGTTTACAATTGGGGTATACCATAGTGTTAACTCTGCTTGCGGGGTTGGGACTCGGGTATCTTCTGGATAAACAGCTGGAAACGGCTCCGGTCTTTCTGATTATCGGATTACTGATCGGGGTTGTTCTGGTATTTCTGTACCTGTACAACATGACAAAGGAGTGATTGCATGGGGTTACTGGATGACTTCATGAAAGAGAATTTTAAAAAATCAGGAATAGCTGCAGCGGTACTTGCGATAGTTTGCCTGCCGTTTCACTGGCAGTGGTCGGTCGGCTTTCTGACGGGAACCGTAGCGATTGTGTTCAACCATATCTTATTGGCAGCGAATATGACAATGGTAGTGGTGAAGGAACAGATGAACATCGGGAAGTTTGTGTTTTTCTTCTTTCTGCGGATGGGGTTCTTGGCAATTCCGCTGATATTTGCTATTCTATATCCGCATGTCTGTAACGTGTATACGACGGCGATTGCGATGTTGCTGTCGAAGGCGTTGTATTATGCGGAGTCGTTTAAAAAACCGAAAGAAGGTGATTTGTAGGATGGTAATAACAATTCAGCCGGAGGTATTCTCCATACTGATTGTTACCGGATTATTGATTTGTGTGGTATTGTATGCCGGCATGAAAATCAAACAATCAGATCCGGGCCAGGCACCGAAGGGAATTGTGGTATTAGCCTTATACCTGATTGAGTGGGCAGATAAGTTTACCGGAGATAACATGGGACAGCAGTTCGTAAAATCGTTCGGTCCGTATATCGGAACGATTGCGATGTATATCTTCTGCTGTAACATCAGCGGGTTGTTCGGATTACCGGCACCTACCAGTAATTTATCCGTTACTTTGGCGCTTGGATTGATTTCCTGGTGTATCATTCAGGGTGTTTCTCTCAAGAGCAACAAACTGAGCGGGTACGTCAAGGGTTTACTGGAACCGTTCGCAGTCATGCTTCCGGTCAATATTTTCGGAAAAATCGCACCGTTGGTTTCCATGAGTATGCGTTTGTTCGGAAATATCCTGGTTGGGGGCGTACTGATGAGTCTGGTTTATTCGGCTACCGGGTTACTTGCCAATCTGATTTTTGCGAATTGCAAGTTTAACTTTATCGGACCGATTATCGCACCGGTTCTGCACGGATATTTTGATCTGTTTGCAGGATTCATTCAGATGTTTATTTTTATTTCGTTGACGACGGTATTGGCCGGAAACGAAGTATCAGAGTAAAAAAAGGAGAAATGAAAAATGGAAAACTTAAGAATTTTTGTGCCGATTGGGGCAGGTTTAGCAGTTATGACAGGTTTGTTGACCGGTTTGGGTCAAGGTATGGCAGCTTCCAAGGCTGTTGAAGCCGTAGGTAAGAATCCGGAAGCTATGGATAAGATTCGTTCCACTCTGATTTTAGGGTGTGCGTTGGCAGAAACCTGTGCAATCTATGGTATGTTGATTGCGTTCATTTTGATTTTCGCATTCAAATAAACCATGCGGGAATCCTTTTCAATTAGGAGGTGAATTGCATGGAGATTACAGTTGATGTTGCGGGAAAACTGTTTCCGAATATCTGGACGTTACTGGTTCAGTTAGCATCTACCGGTGTTCTTTTTGCGGTTATTGTAAAGTTCTTATGGAATCCGGGAAGAGAGTTCATTGCGAAGAAAGCGGAATTAACGCAGCAGGAACTGACGGATGCCAGAAAACTGAAGGCAGAAGCAGAAAAGGATCGGAAAGAAGCAAAACTGCAATTGTCAAAAGCCGGTAATCAGGCAAAGGACATTGTGGAACGCGGCAAAGAAGAAGGAAAAATTATCAAAGAGGCAATCATTCGTGACGGACGGGAAGAAGCTGACCGGATGCTGCGGAGTGCCCGTGAAGAAATCTCATACGAAGAAATGAAGATGAGAAACAATATTCAGAAGGAAATCGTTGACGTAGCGATGATGGCTACGGAAAAACTGTTGACCGGACAGACTGACGAAGAAACCAACCGTGCATCCATTGAGTTCATGGTAAAGGAAATGAGCGGTAATGAATAGCGTCGCACAGAGATATGCGGAAGCATTCTTTTCGCTTGCACAGGAAGAACAGTTGGTTGACGTATTGCAGGAAGAAATGCAGACCGTGAAAACGGTGTTTGTGCAGAATCCTTCCTTAGTACGTATTTTCGGTTATACAAAGATTTCCAAGGAAGAGAAGAAGGAACTGATTACGGATGCGTTTTCGAAGTGTCATCCGCATCTGTATCATTTCTTACTGTTGCTGGTGGATAAGGGAAGAATCGGCGCAATTGTGGAAATTGCGGATGTATTCCGTACCTTATGTAACCAATACAAGGGAGTTACGGAAGGGGTTGTGTATTCTCCGTACGTTATTTCCGCAGAAGATCTGGACAAGTTGCAGAATGCCGTTTCGAAAAACCTGGGCGTTACCGTGGAATTGAGGCAGAAGAAAGACGAAAGCCTGATTTCCGGGGTAAAGGTTGTGGTAGACGGTAAAGTAATTGATGGTTCCATGAAGAAGCAGTTAGAGACAATGCGATTGTCTTTGTTGAAAGAAAGCAGGTGAGATTATGGCGTTAAGACCTGAAGAAATCAGTGCGTTGATTAAAAATCAGATTAAACACTACGAAACCCGCATCGAGGCAAAGGATGTCGGATACGTTATCACCGTTGGTGACGGTATTGCCTTGGTACAGGGACTGGAAGATGCCATGGCGGGGGAATTGCTGTTGTTCCCTCATGATGTATACGGAATGGTAATGAACCTGGAAGAAGAACACGTCGGTGTTGTATTGCTGGGTTCCGATACCTTGATCAAAGAAGGCGACGAAGTAACCCGTACAAAACGTATCGTGGAAGTTCCGGTCGGGGATTGCATGATCGGTCGTGTCGTCAATGCGCTGGGACAAGCGATTGACGGTAAGGGTGAAATCGTTTCCGATACGTACCGTCCGATTGAACGTGTGGCTCCGGGGGTTATGACCCGTCAGGGCGTATGTCAGCCGGTGCAGACGGGATTGAAGAGCATTGACTCGATGATTCCGATCGGACGCGGACAACGGGAATTGATTATCGGTGACAGACAGACCGGTAAGACGGCAATTGCGATTGATACCATCATTAACCAGAAGGGTCAGAATATGTATTGTATCTACGTTGCCATCGGTCAGAAGGCATCTACGGTTGCCCAGATTGTGGAAAAACTGCGTGAACACGGTGCAATGGAATATACCACGGTAGTTGCCAGTACGGCATCCGAAATGGCACCGCTGCAGTATATTGCCCCATATGCCGGATGTGCAATGGGTGAAGAATGGATGGAACAAGGGAAGGATGTTCTGATTGTTTATGATGATTTGAGTAAACATGCAGTAGCGTACCGTACCTTATCCTTATTGTTGCGTCGTCCGCCGGGACGAGAAGCGTACCCTGGTGACGTATTCTATCTGCATTCCCGTTTGTTGGAACGGGCTGCAAAACTGTCTGATGAACTGGGTGGCGGTTCTTTGACGGCTTTGCCGATCATTGAAACGCTGGCAGGTGATATCTCTGCCTATATTCCTACCAACGTAATTTCCATTACGGACGGACAGATTTTCTTACAGACCGAATATTTCAACAGCGGTTTGCGTCCGGCTGTCGACAGTGGTCTGAGTGTATCGCGTGTCGGTTCTGCGGCACAGATCAAAGCGATGAAACAGGTATCCGGTTCTTTGAAACTGGAACTGGCACAATACCGTGAAATGTTGTCGTTTGCGCAATTCGGTTCCGATCTGGATGCGGCAACCAAGGCAACACTGGATCACGGCCAACGGCTGACGGAATTGTTGAAACAAGGTCAGTATTCACCGATGGCAGTCGAAGATCAGGTCGTATCTTTGCTGGCTGCCAATAACCGGATGTTAAAGAATATTCCGGTTCATAAGGTTAAGGATTATGAAGCAGGCCTGCTGCGTTATATGAATGTACAGGAAAAAGAACTGATGGATCAGTTACGCGAAGAAAAAGCCTTGTCCGATACCTTGAAGACCAATCTGGTCCGTGCCATTGGGGCGTTTACAGAAACCTATACCGCAACGTCAGGTGATTAAGTATGGGACAGTCGAAACAAGCGATCAAACGCAGAATCCGTTCGGTTCAATCGACAATGAAGATTACCAACGCGATGGAACTGGTTGCGACGTCCAAATTGCAGAAGCAGAAAGGCCGGATGGAGAAGAACAAGGAATATGCGGACTTCCTGTATGAAACAATGGCGAAAATCATGTCGGTTTATGAAGGAGAAGATAACATCTATCTTCAGCAACGTGATTTCGACAAGCCGTTGTATATCGTGTTTACGTCCGATACGGGACTTTGCGGAGGGTACAACTCCAATATGTTCCGGTATGTTCAGGAAATCGTTAACGAAACCGATCCGGTCATTATGGTCGGACTGAAGGGCGTCAACTGGATTTCCAAGCGGAATTACAACTGTGTTCATACGGAAATTGCGTTTGATAACGCAACACCGGTGGATACGGATTTACTGGCTAACAAAGCGATGGAATATTACCGGAACGGGGAAGTGTCCAGAATCTGTATCCTGTATACGGAATTTGTGAATTCGGTTTCCTTTGAACCGAAAACCATGCAGCTGTTGCCGATGACAAAGCCGGAAGGGAAGGCATATAAGGAAATCTTATTTGAACCGAGCCCGAAGGAAATTCTGAATGAATTGATTCCGATGTACGTATGCAATATGACGTACAGTACGTTTATGCGGGCAAAGACGGCGGAACAGGCTTCCCGCAGAATGGCGATGGAAAACGCAACCGATAATGCTCAGGAGCTGACAGATAACCTGTTGCTGCAATACAACCAGGCACGGCAGGCAGCAATTACACAAGAAATTACGGAAATTGTTGCCGGTGCTGATGCTCTATAAGGAGGGTATGAAATGGGAAAAAATGTCGGAAAAGTCGTACAGGTCATCGGACCTGTCGTAGATATTAAATTCGATGATGTATTACCTGCATTGAACAATGCGGTAGAAATAACTGTTCAAGGAAAGAAAGTCGTAGTGGAAGTTGCTAACCACATCGGGGATGACCGTGTGCGCTGTATTTCCATGTCACCAACCGATGGTATGGTAAGAGGCATGGATGCGATTGACACGGAAGGACCGATCCGGGTACCGGTGGGTAAGGAAATCTTAGGACGTATGTTTAACGTGCTGGGAGACCCGATTGACGGATATGAAGAAATTCCTTCTTCCGTTAAGAGAGACCCGATTCATCGTCCGGCTCCTTCTTTTGAAGAACAGGAAACAAAATCAGAAATCCTGGAAACAGGTATCAAGGTCATTGACTTGTTATGCCCGTACGCAAAGGGTGGTAAAATCGGATTGTTCGGTGGTGCCGGTGTCGGTAAAACCGTTATTATCCAGGAATTGATCCACAACATTGCGACGGAACACAGCGGTTTGTCTGTTGTTGCCGGTGTCGGTGAACGTACGCGTGAAGGAAATGACTTGTATAATGAAATGAAAGAATCCGGTGTATTGGATAAGACCGTACTGGTATATGGTCAGATGAACGAATCACCGGGTGCCCGTATGAGAGTTGCCTTGTCCGGATTGACAATGGCAGAACATTACCGTGATGAAGACGGACAGGACGTGTTGTTGTTTATCGATAACATCTTCCGTTTTACGCAGGCCGGTTCGGAAGTATCCGCTCTGTTGGGCCGGATGCCTTCTGCCGTAGGATATCAGCCGACTCTGGCGACGGAAATGGGTCAGTTGCAGGAACGGATTACTTCTACCAAGAGGGGTTCCATCACATCTATCCAGGCGATTTATGTGCCTGCGGATGACTTGACAGACCCTGCTCCGGCAACGGCATTTACACACCTGGATGCGAAGACGGTTCTGGACCGTTCCATTGCATCCTTAGGTATTTACCCTGCCGTTCATCCGCTGGAATCTACCAGCCGGATGCTGGACCCGTTGATTGTCGGGGAAGAACATTACCGTGTAGCCCGCGGTGTTCAGCAGCTGTTGCAAAGATATCAGGAATTGCAGGATATCATCGCCATCTTAGGTATGGATGAATTGTCCGAAGACGATAAGATTACGGTAAACCGTGCCCGTCGTGTACGGAACTTCCTGTCACAATCCTTTAACGTAGCGGAAAAGTTTACGGGTAATAAGGGACAATACGTACCGTTAAGTGAAAACATTCGTTCCTTTGCGGAAATATTGTCCGGAAAATATGACAGTTTACCGGAACAGGCATTCATGTATGCCGGTGTGATTGAGGATGTCGTTGCGAAAGCAAAGACATTGGGTTAATGATTACGGTTCACATGATGACACCGCAGGGGTTATACCGTACGGTGGAAACGGATATTCTGAACGTGGACAGTACCGATGGCAGACGAGGAATCCTGACCAATCACGTACCGATTGTGTTGATGTTACGGGTTGGTTCCATTGCCACAAACGAGAACGGAGTTCGGAAGAACTATACCGTCAGCGGCGGCATGGTGTACTTCGAAGATAACGAAGCACGGGTTTTATCCAGTGCGATTGAAGATTATGACGAGATTGACGTGGCTCGGGCATTGAGTGCCAAAGAACGGGCGGAACGTCGTCTGAAGGAACACAAAGACGATCTGGATATCGCAAGAGCACAGGTTGCCCTGGCTCGGGCACTGAATCGGCTGCATGCCAAAGGAATGTAATTCATGGTGGAGGAAGTAACACGGTTTGTAACGTATCTGCTGTGCTTTGCGCTTTCGTTTTACGCGCTGAGTTCAGTCGATTACAACCGGTTTATCCGTCTGGGGAAAACCACGCAGGCACAGGTATTGCACGTTCTGCTGTCTCTGGCATTGGGATATCTTGTCGCAAGCTTTCTTTTGCAGATGAAACTATCACTGTAAACCTCACAACGACTGTGAGGTTTTTTCTATGGTTTCATGGTATAATCGTTTGTGAGGTGTTAGCATGAATTACTTATGGATGTTTGTCGTTCCATGCGCCGTTTCGCTGGTACTGGTACCGATTGTAAAACGGATTGCGTGGAAACTGGAAATATATGCAGTTGAAAATGCCCGTACGGTACACCATGGAAAGATTGCCCGGGTTGGCGGTATTGCGGTGTATCTGGCGTTTCTGGTCGGTATTACGGTGTTTGCGAAAGTGGATGATTCCATCCGTGGTATGCTGGTCGGAGGATTTATCGTATTCATCGGCGGCTTGCTGGATGATATGTACAATCTGCCGGCAAAAGTAAAACTGCTGTTTCAGGGAGCAGGAGCGATTGCGGTTATGTGGATCGGGAACGTGTATCTGAGCGTGCTGCATCTGCCGTTTGGGATTACCATCAATGCGCATATTATCAGTGCGTTATTAACTTTTGTGTGGATTATCGGGATTACCAATGCGATTAACCTGCTGGATGGTCTGGACGGGTTATCCAGCGGATTCAGTATCATTGTGTTACTGACAATCTGTCTGTTATGTACAACGAATCACCGGTATGACATTATGCCGGTTTCCCTGGTACTTGCCGGTGCGACGATGGGATTTCTGCGATACAATTTCCATCCGGCATCCATCTTTATCGGGGATTGCGGGGCACAGTTTCTGGGATTTATGATTTCCTCCATTTCCTTACTGGGATTCAAGGGCGGAACGTTTATTACCCTGGCCATTCCGATTACCTTGTTGTTTGTGCCGATTACGGATACGCTGGTTGCAATTGCACGGCGGAAACTGGCCGGAATGAAGTTCAGCGATCCGGATAAAAACCACCTGCATCATACTTTGATGCGGACATGGGGACTGGGACAACGGGCAACCGTATTGATTATTTATCT
>JABUSI010000156.1 GCA_021442745.1 Erysipelotrichaceae bacterium
GTATGTACCGTATTGTAGTAGAATCCGGCACCGAAATCATTAAAGATTTTCTTTGCGTTCATCAGTGAAAACAAATCCGGAATATGAATCTGTTTCGGACATCCTGCCTCACAATACCGGCAGGCAGTACAAGGAATCATGTTCAATCCCCGGAAAACTTCGCATACTTTCTTTACGGCATCGTATTCTTCTTTCGTAAACGGACGGAATTCTTTCATTGCTCTGACGTTATCAACCATTTGGTCGTAAGAACTCATACCGGACAATACCATTTCGATTCCTTCAAAACTTGCCGCAAACCGAATGGCATAATTGGCATAACTGCCACCGTTCAATGCATCAAAAATTCTCTTCGCCTCATCCGGCAGTTTTACCAGTGTTCCGCCTTTTACCGGTTCCATGACAATGACCGGTTTATTGTGTTTCCGACATACTTCATAACACTTCCGGCTTTGTACGGCGGGATCTTCATAATCAATGTAGTTAAACTGCAACTGAACAATTTCCACTTGCGGATATTCTGTCAGAATTCGGTCCAATACGTCAGCCGTATCATGGAATGAAATACCGACATGTTTTACTTTACCTTCCTCTTTTAACGCAAAAGCGGTTTCATATGCCTCACAATTTTTAAAGTGCTCAAATTTTTCCGCACTTTGCGCATGCATCAGATAATAATCAAAATAATCTACTCCGCAGGCATCCAGCTGTGATTCAAAAAACGGACGGATATCATCTTTTGTCTGAAAGTAAACTCCCGTCAGTTTGTTTGTCAGAATATAACTATCTCTGTCATAGCGGCTTGTCAGACATTCCTTCAGAGCAGTTTCACTTTTCCCGTCCAGATATCCGTGTGCCGTATCAAAATAGTTAAAACCGTTATCCAGAAAGTAATCTACCATCCGGCACAGTTCTTCTTTGTTTACTTCTTCACCTGATTGCGGTAAACGCATACAACCGAATCCGAAATTCTTCTTTACTCCATCCATATTGCTTCCTCATTTCTTTACTTTTTGTATTTCATTTTCCACCCAGCGAACCAGTTTTTCCATGCCCTCACCGGTTTTGGCACTGATACTGATAACTTCGGCATTCGGGTTTACGGTTTGTAAGTTCTTTTTAAATTGATTGACATCAAAGTCAAAATAAGCCATTGTATCGATTTTATTTACAACGATTAAATCGGCTACCTGAAACATCAGCGGGTATTTCAAAGGTTTGTCATGTCCTTCCGGTACCGACAGCAACATGATATTTTTCATGGCACCGGTATCAAATTCTGCCGGACAAACCAGATTTCCGATATTTTCCAGAATCAGCAAATCGATTCCCGACAAATCCACCTGTTGCAATGCCCGTTGCATCATATCCGCATCAATATGACATAAGCCGCCGTTATGAATCTGCAAAGACGGAACACCCGTTAAATCCGCAACCCGTTTCGCATCCAACGTGGAACAGATATCAACATCCATTTCAAATATGGAACAGGTATCTTTCAGCCGGTTTATCAGTTCTACCAGCATTGTTGTTTTTCCCGAACCCGGTGCGGACATCACGTTCAGAAAAAACGTTTTGTTATCGGAACAGTACTTTCTGACCTGTTGTGCGGTACGTTCATTGTCCGCAAAGATATTTTCATGAATCTCAATCACTCTTACTTCAGGCATGCTCACGTCTCCTTTGTTCAATGGCATTTGACAGCCAGGTAATACAGTCTTTGAAACCTTCTCCGGTTTTTGACGATACAAAGAAAATAACGGCATCCGGATTTAACTTCCGGATTCTTTCTTTTACCAGTTCTGTATCAAAATCAAAGACCGGAAGCGTATCAATTTTGTTAATCAGTACCACATCACTGACTTCATACATCAGCGGATATTTTGCCGGTTTGTCATCGCCTTCCGGAACGGACAAAATCGTCAGATTGATATCTGCTCCGGTATCAAACTCTGCCGGGCAAACCAGATTTCCGACATTTTCGATAAAACAGACATCAATATCATCCATTCCTAATTCGTCCAGTCCTTGCTTGGTCATCTGGGCATCCATATGACACATACCTCCGGTATGCAGCTGGATACTCTTTCCGCCGTGTTCCGTTATTGTTTTTGCATCACAATCGGCATCAATATCACACTCCATAACACCAATACGGTACTGCGGTAACATTTCAATCAACCTAACCAGTGTCGTCGTTTTACCCGAACCCGGTGACGACATGACGTTAATAAGCAGCTTCTTGTTTTCAGAAAATTCCTTACGGACTGTATCAGCGTTCACTTCGTTTTCCGCAAATACGTGTTCTTTTACGAGTAATACCTTATAATCTTCCATAATCCACCTCAACATACGTATTATACCATTTCAAACCATGTTGTAATGTACTATAATGAAAACATATTTTAAGGAGAACAAAAACATGACCGAACAAGAATTCCTGAAGCTCCGTAAAGAAGGACGTGACATCATCAAAGGTGTCAATAAACGTCATTTGTATCCGGATTACCAGAGTGATCAGCAATTGAAAAACCCGCAGCCGCCATTGGTGAAAGCCCCGATGCGCGATACGGCAATTGATTTACCTTTGAACTTTGATGCTTTGAATGCTAACGCATCTTTACTGGATCTTGCAAATGCCCGTAAATCCAGTCGTGTCTATACCCAGGAAAACATCAGTTTGCTGCAATTGTCTTATTTGTTATGGGTAACCCAGGGAATCAAGGAAATCCGTGGAAAAGCCTATGCTACTTTACGTACGGTACCGTGCGGTGGCGGAAGACACCCGTTTGAAACGTATTTATTTGTAAACCACGTAGAAGGATTGCCACAGGGGTTATACCATTATTTACCAATGGGACACAAACTGGAGTTCTTGGGTGAAGAATCGGATTTACATAAAATCAGCGTATCTTTATGCGAACAGGATTGGGCAGCCAAAGCTTCCGTCGTATTCTACTGGAGTATCGTACCTTACCGTGTGGAATGGAGATACGGAATCTTCTCGCACTATAAGTCCATGATTGATATCGGACACGTCGGAGAAAACCTGTATCTGGCATGTACCGCTTTGGGATTAGGTACCTGTGGTATCGGTGCGTACGACCAGACTTTATGCGATACGATGTTTGAACTGGACGGAGAAGATGAATTCATTATCTATACCGAACCGGTCGGCACCGTTTCCGAAAAAGATCTCCAGGCAGAAAAAGATTTCTATGCGTTCGTAAAGGAACAAGGTTTATAAAAGTAAAAAGAATCGGATATGGTCCGATTCTTTTTTATTTAACAGGGATAAACAGGATGGTATTCGTTCCTCCGCAGATCATACCCAGTTGAGCATTTTTCCGATTGTCCAGATCATACGTTATTTCCGTCACGTTATGAATCTGTTTTGCCTGACGGATGATTTCGGCTTCCTCCGCACCACCTCCGATGGTATCAATGGTTTCCTCTTCACAAACCAGCATCATAGCACCGGTTCCACGCGGACTGGAACCGGTTTTCTGCGTGATGATACACAGAGTTCCGGTTTTGTCTGTATGCAGCAATTGCGAAGAGACCGACGCACAGGAACGTTCGTTTTTTATCTGAATAATCTCAGCCAAAATACTTACGGCGATTTCGGCCGGTGTTACCGCCTTTATCGGTAATCCGATCGGTGCATGAATTGTCGCAACCGACTCTTCCGTAAACCCTTCACCTTTCAGCCGTTCAAACGTTGTCTGTACTTTCTTTTTGCTGCCAATCATTCCCAGATACGTATAGTTTGTCGTCAAAACCTGCCGGACTACTTCATAATCATGCTGATGTCCTCGGGTGACAACGACATAGTAAGCATTCTCAGTCAGATGTTCTTTGACATGTTCCATGTTATCACAGATGACTTGTATCGGTTTTGGATACCGCTTTTGATTTGCGAACTCTTCCCGGTCATCAATTACCGTAACTTCAAAGTCCAGCCGGACAGCAAGAAGTGCCGTTTCCTGTGCAACATAGCCGGCTCCGAATATGACAAGATGCGGTTTCGGGATAAACCAGTCTTCCCTGATACTGTCCACGTCATAATCTTCTTTCAGCAAGCCGGCAAGCGCTTTTTTATACAAGCTGTCCGCATGTGTCGGTAATACCGATACTTTTTTATCCGGATACCGGTAAAGATATCCTTTACGAAGAAGCTTCTGAATATGATGTGCTGTGATAAGAGTATTCTCTTCAATCTGTAATAGATCTTTTACCGTCTCCCATCGATGACACACATCCTTTGCCGGTTTTCCCAGAGCATTTAATCCGACAACAACAATGATTTCCTCAACGTTGTCATACACTACCGGTTCGGTTGCGTTCGGATATTTCAACGGAAATCCTCTGGATCCGTCCGCCTCAATCAGAACCACATCGGCATGAGATATCACTGCATCATACGTTTCTTTCGTTAATGCCGTTATTTTGTTTCCTTCCCGGACACCTGCCATACAGTAACGGTCGTTCTTAAGTTTACGGATAATTTCTTCCGGGCAATCCGTACATAACGTATCCTCTTCGATTTTCATATGCGTACTTGTCAGAACCAGTACCGTTTTTCCTTCTTTCAGATATGTCTCTGCGTCATTATGAATGGCGGTTGTTTTACCGCCGGAACCTACATATGCTCGTAACATCGGATAATCTCCTTTATCGCGTGAATGAAACAATCTATCTCTTCTTTTGTGTTTTGTATCCCGAAACTGACTCTGCAGGAAGAGCGGATTCCGTAGTACCCGTGAATCAGCGGTGCACAATGTGCTCCGGTACGGATGCAGATATCATATTCCTGATTCAGTTTCATTCCGATATATGCCGCATCCATTCCTGCCACGTTAAAACTGACCATACCGATATGCAATCCTTCTTCCCGATAAATTGTAACGTTCGGAATGGCTTTCAGTTCTGCATAACAGTAATCCGTCAAATCTTGTTCATGTTTACGGATATCGTTCATTCTGTCTTCGGTAAGATACCCGCAAGACGCATATACCCCGGCAATTCCGGGTACATTCAGTGTTCCGGCTTCCAACCTGTCCGGATAATTTTCCGGTTGTTGTTTGTCAAACGAGTGTATGCCGGTACCTCCTGTTTTCCACGGTCTGATATCATAATCATCAGACAGACAGATTCCACCGATTCCCTGCATCCCCAGTAATCCCTTATGCCCTGAAAAACAAAGAATATCAATGTTCATGGTATCCATAAAAACCGGTAACACACCGGCACTCTGTCCCGCATCGACAATAAACAAAATGTGATGATGCTTACAGATATTTCCTATTTTTATAAGATTCTGTACATAACCGGTTACATTGGAAACATGACTGACTATAATTGCCTTGGTATCCGGAAGAATGCTTCTTTCAATCTCCTCGACTGTACGGATAACAGTCAATTTGCACCCTGTCGCATACAACGGACGCAATACGCTGTTATGTTCATAAACGGTTGTGATGACATGATCGGATTTTGTAATCAGTCCCCGGATGACAATATTCAGTGATTCCGTCAATCCGGAAGTAAACATAACCCTTTTTTTATCACAATGAAAAAACCTGGCTACAGCATCTCTTGCCTGAAAGACCATACTGCCGGCTTCCATACTTGCCGTATGTACTCCACGCTGCGGATTACCGGGATGTCTCATATAATACAGAATCCGTTCCAGTATCGCTTCGGGCTTATACCCCGATGTCGCCGCATTATCCAAGTAAATCATGATTCTTCAACCCTTCCATAACGGCTTCCAATACTCCGCCGGCAATACATCTTGCCTTATCGGATATCGTAAAACAATTCTGCTGTTCGCTGCTTCTCGGGTCTATATCGGCTATTTTAAAGCCTTTGGTTACCGGATATCCTTCCCGGATCAAACCGCGCAATACACCGTCTATTGCAGCTTCTACCGGATAGGAAATACCATCGGATTCGATAGTCGCAATACAAGTTCCTTGGCGGACAATGTCTCCGATTGCACATACATTATGCAGAATTCCTTTGTACGCCGCATGAATCACGCGTTCTTTTCCATATCCTCCGATGATTCCCGGAATTCCGGTATTTTCGATTGCTCTTCCCTGGCGGATGACTTTACCAAGCGTGTGCCCTCTTTTTGTTTCTATTACGTAATCACAATCCACAGAAGCCGTAAAACCGGGCCCCAGCCCGATTACAACCGGTGCCATATCCTTTGTCGTACCAAGATTTCTTTTTGCCAGAATGGCATCAACGACAACAGCCGGTTTCAGTTTCTGTATCGCTTCTCCTTTCGGGTCAACTAACATGCATAACGTTTTGTTCATAAGCAATTCTTGTGCTTCCGTTATACTTTCTGCCAGTACACACGATACGTCTTCGATGGTTTGTGTTCCTTCGTAAACAGCTTCGGAAAACGCAACATGACGTCGGATGGCACTCGGATGAATATCCTCCAGTACCAAAACAGGAAATCCGCATTTATGTAATTTGTATATGGTTCCGCTGGCAAGGTCTCCCCCGCCTCTTACGATAACAAGTGGTAACGTCATACGCTTACGGCCGGATAATCTTTGTGGCAGATTCCATCTTATCCACAATATCATACATATTCGTAACCTGACCGACAGCCAGTTTGTCCGTTAACCCGTAAAAGTTCAGACACGTTCCGCATGTATATATTTCCACACCGTTTGCCTGCAATGTCTGCAAATCCTGTAATGTATCCGCACCTTCGACAGACAACCAGGCACCGGAATTGTACAAAAGAACCGTATCCGGAAGGCGGTCCTGTTTGGTCAGCGCAAACACGAACGCTTTCATCAGCGCTGTCCCTAATTTATCATCACCCGTACCCATCGTATGGGAAGACAATACGACAACCATGTTTTCCTTGCGGTCCGGTGTGCAGACAACAGCCGCATCTTCCGTGGCTTGTCTTACGGTAATATACACGTGATATTCCGTATCGTTTTTCTTTTCCGCTGTTACGTCATACCCTCTGACGTTCGCAAACTTTGTCAGGTTCTGTACGGCAATTTCATTGTCCACCAATACTTCCACTTCTTCATTTACCTGCATCGTTTCGATTTCCGCTTTCGTATTCACTACCGGCAACGGACAAGCCAATCCTCTTGCATCCACTGTATGCTTCATTTAAATCACCCTGATTGTATATCCTTTCTTTTCTTCCACAGTACCGACAACCTGTGCCGGAATGTTATTTTTATTTAATTCGTATACCAGTTCCATCACATCTGCCTGCGGTATGGCTACCAGTAACCCGCCGGAAGTCTGCGGATCAAACAGAATCTCTTCCATCACAAAGTTGTTACACTCAAATAGAACTTTTCCTTCCATATGATTCCGGTTTTTCTGTGCTGCGCCGGTGATATAGAACTCGTTGACGTATTGTTCACATTCTTTGAAATACGGTATTCGTTTCGACTGGACGGTTGCACTGTACTTGTCCTGCAGCATTTCGCCAAGATGTACCAGAAAGCCGAAACCAGTTACGTCACTGCAGGCATGTACCGTATAGTTTTTTAAAATGTCTGCCGTATATTTGTTTAGCGTTGTCATGGACTGAACGGCTTTGATAACAGCTTGTTCCGATGCCTGTTTGACCCGATGAGCCGTCATAATAATACCGACTCCCAGCGGTTTTGTCAGAATCAAGGCATCACCGGATTGCGGAGTATCGTTTCTGTAGATTCTGTCAGGATGTACAACTCCCGTAACGCTCATGCCGTACTTTACGGATTCGTCATGAATCGAATGCCCTCCGACCAACACGCCACCCGCTTCGTTTACCTTATCGTTACCTCCCTGCATAATCTTTCCCAGTACGTTTAAATCCGTCTGTTCCGGAAAACATACGATATTCATGGCAGTCAACACTTCTCCGCCCATCGCATAAATGTCACTTAACGCATTGGCCGCCGCAATCTGTCCGAATAAGTACGGGTCTTCAATCATCGGCGGAAAGAAATCCAGTGTCGTCACAATTGCTTGTGTATCGTTGATTTTATAAACGGCACCATCATCATGACTGTCAAAGCCAACCAGCAGATTCTCATCGGGATTTTTCTCTAATTTTGATAATACTTTATCCAGTACGTTTGCGCCAAGTTTGGCAGTACATCCGCCGTTTGCACAAAACAAGATATCCTCCATCAGAATGTCACCTCCGTGATTCTTTCGTATTCAACGGACTGTTTCTTAATAAACTCCGTCCATTTTTCACTGTGCTCCGGTTCGGTTGCCCAGCATAATCCGCAACCGGCGGAAATTGCCGTCGGAAGCGGAATCATTCTGCCCGGCATACCGTATTCTTTCGCGAGCTGTTCCGCATTCAATGCATCCATCGTTGACGGAAAAGTTATGACACAATATGTTATTTTACCCATTGTCATCACCAAAATAACGCCCAAACGCTTCTTGCGAATATCGTTCAATATCTTCCATCATCCGTTTGTACGTACGGATTAAATCCTTTGCCTCTTCCGTAAGTACCGAATAACCTCCCGTCGTCCCTCCGCTGTACGTTGTAAGCAACGTCACGTTCAGATCATCCTGCGCCCGTTTCAGAATTTTCCACGCTTTGGAACTGGACATCCCCATATTCGTATAACTCCCGGATAACGAACCGTATGTTTCCACACCTTCCAGAAGTTCAATCACACCTTTTCCAAACGAAGGGATTTCGTTAAACACTTTTACTTTCATCGTCAGTTTTTTCGGATAATATGCCTTCATATTCATACCTCAATAACGCATTTTCGTTACTCTTGAAATAGAGTAACGAATACATCAACAACTATATCAAAAAAAAGTCAAAAAATCACCTCCGAATGCATTTATTACATAGATTTTCACAGCCCGATACTGTATAGTTAGTAATGTATTTTTCAAAAACAAGGAGGAACTTACATGCTTACCATTCGGAAGTACGTCATGGCAGAATCCCTTTCGCAAGCGTATGATTTGTATCAGAACAAGAACAATACAATCATTGGCGGAATGCTGTGGCTGAAGATGCAGGACCGTACCGTCGATACTGCCATCGATTTAAGCAATCTGGGGTTGAATACGATTGAAGAAACAGAGAATACCTATGAAATCGGAGCTATGGTAACTTTACGCGATCTGGAACTCCATTCCGGGCTGAACACGCTTACCGGAAACGCTTTTACGGCATGTGTTAAACCGATTGTCGGTGTACAATTCCGTAATCTGGCTACCGTTGGCGGTTCCGTATACGGTAGATACGGATTCTCCGATCTTCTGACGTTATTACTCGCTATGAACGCC
The DNA here is from genome assembly GCA_021442745.1 of Erysipelotrichaceae bacterium. Taxonomy (GTDB): domain Bacteria; phylum Bacillota_I; class Bacilli_A; order Erysipelotrichales; family Erysipelotrichaceae; genus RGIG4607. The sequence continues at coordinate 9,316 of JABUSI010000156.1, forward strand.
GACGTTGTTTTATACAAAAACGGAATCGTAAACATTCATGATTTCGTAAAAATGCCATACACACGGGACATCGTAGTAAAAGTCATTGTTTCCAAAAACAACGGAAATGTGTACTACACCTCCTTCCGCAATACAAAAACCGATTTTCCTGTACTTACCTGTTGTGTGTATCACCATGACAATCACACCGGTGCATGCATCGGTGCCCGTCCGGGAAAAGCACTGGATTTTGTGATGAATGAAGAAGAAACCGTTACGGATTACGCAAATCGGATTCATGAGTCGTGTCCGTTCGGTTCCAACATGCGCTCATCTGCTTCCTATCGCGGAAAACTATGCCGGAATCTGACGGAATACGCTATCCGGCAATTGCAGAAAGGAGAATCTTCATGTTAATTACCATTACCTTAAACGGAAAGAAAATTACCGAAGAAGTGACAGCAGACTCTTTGCTGATTGACTTTGTCCGCCATCACAAATGTTTCAGCGTCAAACGCGGCTGTGAAACAAGTAACTGCGGTCTGTGTACCGTGTTGCTTGACGGCAAGCCGGTCTTATCCTGCAGTCTTCTGACATGCCGGGTAAACGGGCATTCCGTACAGACCCTGGAAGGATTACAGGAAGAAGCAAAAGAATTCGTCGGATTTATTGCCAATCAGGGTGCGGAACAATGCGGATTCTGTAACCCGGGAATGGTTGTCAATACCATCGCCTTGTTAAGGGAATATCCGGATCCTAGTGATGAAGACATCAGACAGTTCTTATCCGGCAACTTATGCCGTTGTTCCGGATATGAAAGCCAGTTACGCGGAATCCGTGCTTATCTGGATTTTCGGAAAGGAGATGCCGCATGAGTTACCGTCACATTGATCAGAAACCAATGAAAAAAGATGCCATGCAATTGTTGCTGGGAAAACCGGCTTACACCGAAGATGTTACCCCTGCCGATTGTCTGGTTGTCAAAGTATTACGTTCACCGTATGCCCATGCGTTGATTAAAAACATTGATACAACCATCGCCTGTAAAGTTCCCGGAATTGAAGCGGTCTACACATACAAGGACGTTCCGCAGAACCGTTTTACCATGGCCGGTCAGACCTATCCGGAATTCAGTCCGTACGACAAACTGATTCTGGATCAACGCCTGCGTTTTGTTGGTGACGCCGTAGCAATTGTTGCCGGTGAAAATGAAAAAGCCGTGGATAAAGCATTAAAGTTAATAAAAACAGACTATGAAGTACTCGAACCTGTACTGGATATGCACACAGCTATGGACCATCCGGTATTGGTACACCCGGAAGATAACTGGGATGCCAAGGTTGAATGCGGTGCCGACAACAAACGCAACCTGGTTGCCAGCAGCCGTTGGTCTGAAGGTGACGTCGAAGATGTTCTGAATAACTGCGACAAAGTCATCAGACGCACATATCATACGCAGCCTTGCCAGCAAGCCGCTATGGAAACGTTCCGTACGTATTGTGAGATCGACTATTACGGAAGACTGCACGTCATCAGTTCGACCCAGATTGTCTTCCATGCCAGAAGAATTATCGCCAATGCGCTGAACATTCCGAAATCCATGGTACGCGTGGAAAAGCCGAGAATCGGCGGTGGATTTGGTTCCAAACAAACATTAGTAGCCGAAATCTATCCGGCATTCGTCACCTGGTTGACCAAAAAACCATCCCGGATTGTATATTCCCGTAAAGAAGTCCAGACTTGCGGAACCCCTCGTCATGAAATGGAAATGACCGTTACCATCGGTGCCATGAATGACGGAACCATCCGTTGTATTGATTTGTATACATTATCCAATACCGGAGCATACAGCGAACACGGTCCTACCACCGTCGGACTATCCGGCACCAAATCCATTCCGTTATATACTGCCAACCTGGAAGCATTCCGTTTTGACTATGACGTCGTATACACAAACGTACAATCCTCCGGAGCGTATCGCGGATATGGTGCTACACAGGGAATCTACGCGGTGGAAAGTGCCGTCAGTGAAATGGCATCCGTTTTAGGAATCGACCCGGTTACCATCCGGGAAAAGAATATGGTTCGCGAAGGTATGGAAATGCCTGCGTATTATCATGAAATTGCGACCAGCTGTAATCTGGACAAATGTATGGAAAAAGCGAAAAATTTGTTTGATTGGGAAAACAAGTCCAAAGTCAGAGTATTACCAAACGGACATATCCGCTCTGCCGGTGTAGCTATGGCGATGCAAGGTTCCGGTATTTCCGGATGTGATGTCGGAAGTGCTACGGTAAAACTCGAAGAAACCGGATTCTATACCCTCACCATCGGAGCTGCCGATATGGGTACCGGTTGCGATACAACCCTGGCACAGATTGCGGCGGAAACTTTGGAATGCGATCTGGATATGATTAATGTTTTCGGTGCCGATACCGATATTTCTCCATATGATTCCGGAAGTTATGCATCCTCTACCACATACGTTACCGGGAAGGCCGTTCAGATGGCAGCGGAAGATTTAATCGAAAATATGAAACAAATTGTTTCGCAAATGAAAAAAGTTCCTGCTGACGATATGGATTTTATCGGAACCGGCATAAAGATTCTCTCCACCGGTGAAACGGTATCCCTGGAAGACATTGCCACAAAATCCATGTTCTTCAACAACATTCCAGTACAGATTACCCGGACTAACACACAACCGTTTTCTCCTCCTCCGTTTATGGTAGGGATGGCAGAAACCGACATTGATCCGTTAACCGGAAAAGTCGAAGTTGTTGATTACGTAGCCGTTGTGGACTGCGGGACACCGATTAACCACAATCTGGCAACCGTACAGACGGAAGGCGGTATTGTACAGGGAATCGGTATGGCTTTGACCGAAACCGTTACCTATACAGATAAAGGACAGATTATGGAGAACTCCTTCATGCAATACAAGATACCGGCAAGAACCGATATCGGAAGCTTACGGATTGATTTTGCCGGAAGCTATGAACCAACCGGTCCTTACGGTGCAAAATCCATCGGGGAAATCGTCATTAATACACCATCCCCGGCAATCAATGCGGCTGTTGCTTCCGCAATCGGCAAGTTCCATTACACACTGCCGATTCGCCCGGAATCCGTATTGGATGCTTTAGAGGAAAAGAAATGATTCTTATATATTTAGCGGCGGGAAACAGCCGTCGCTTTTTTACGCAGAAACTGTTTTATGAATATCATGGTAAACCGTTATACCGATACGGACTGGATACGTTACTTCAGGTAATGAAAATGCGTAAGGACTGTACCTTACGCATACTCTATCACGATAAACAAATTGCCGATAACCATCCGGATCTTCCTTGTATCTATTCCCCTGACAGTCCCAGAGGATTATCCTATACGATTAAAAAAGCAATTGAGAAAACCGATGATGACGTTTTGTTTATGGTTGCTGACCAGCCGCATATCACAGCAGAAACCATCAGCAGTTTTATAAATGCTTTCTATACGTCCGGCAAAGACGTCGCAAGCGTCATTTACGGACAACAGACAGGAAATCCCTGTATCTTCAAAAAGTCCGTTGTACCGGAACTAAACACATTACAAAATGACGAAGGCGGACGAAAAATCATAAAAAAACACGACTGTTATTACTACCCGATCGCCAACCCGAAAGAACTGGAAGACATTGATACCGCCAAAGACCTGAAAGAGGAACCGTAACGTTCCTCTTTTTTAGTGAATCACAACTGACATGAATAAGACAATCAGCGGCACGGTAACCAGACACAAAACAGTAGACAGACATACGTGTTCCACCGCACTGTGGTAATCCTTATCGTAAGCCTGTGCAAATACCGCTACATTGCTTCCTACCGGGCAGGCAGCCGTAATCAGAATTGCCGTCTTCAATTCCAACGAACCAAACGGAAGAAACTTAAACAATACTACCGTAATCAATGGAATCACTACCAAACGGACAAAACATACAAAATATGTATTCCTGTTTTTAAACATCGCCACCAGATCCGATTGTGCCAGATATACACCGGATACAATCATAGCCAGCGGAGTATTCATAGCCGTAATGGTTGTCAGGATATTATTCACCATCGCCGGTTTCGGAATGGAAAGTCCATAGACAAGCAAACCGAAGCCTACGGCATACAGAATCGGACTTCCCAGTATCTTTTTTGCGGACATATTCGTTTTGTCACCGGTCAGCATCCAGACCCCAATCGTCCATTGCAGGAAATTAACAAATACAATCATCATGGAAATATAAATGACCGCATGAGAACCTAACGTTGCGGATACCAATGGAATCCCGATAAATCCGGCGTTGGAGAACGATGCAGAGAATGTAGAAACCCCATCTTTTTTATGAAAAATCAAATACGAAATGGCAATCGAAATCATAAAACAAATTGCAGTAATTACCAGGGAATGCAGTAACGTCTGCGTTGTTTCCGCCGATTTTTCAATCCAGAAATTATTAACCACAACCAGAGGAATAACCAGCTGTAACAACAGTTTCCCGATATCCTTGCTCCCCTGGTCACTGATATACCCTTTTTTATAAAAAATAAATCCAATCATCATGAGCACAAACATGATGATAATCTGTTTAAACAATAAACCTGCAATACTCATATTTCTCACCCGTGTAATAGTGTTTCACTTTACCCGATGATTGTCAACAATAAAAAAACTATAAGCCGCATTGACTTATAGTCTTTCGTATTATTCGTTGATGAATCCGCCTTCAATACCGTAGTTTGAAACGATTTCTTTTAATACGGCAATGAATGCGTTGATATGTTCATCATCAGAACCTGTCAGATAACAGAAACAGTAATTTCCGATTAACGCATCAACCGGTACACCGGCTTCCAGATTTCCATCCGGCGCAATTACTGCATTTTCAGCAACACAATCCAGCATATTCTTTCCGGTTTCCGTTGCAGGGTCAAAAGAAATTACGACATCAGATACGGAACCTTCGTTTGCATCAACATACAGAAAACCTTCTTTTGCAGACATTGCTTCAATTTCATTTGCACTTAAGTCCATTAAAATAAAGTCTTCATTGGTAATCAAATTTGCTTCTTTTAATACGGTCTTGACGTCATTCATTGTCCATTCTTCGAAAGAAGCAGGATAAGCAGTAAAATCGATGGTTGTCTGTGCTTCCGGTTTTTCTTCTTCTTTTTCGGAACATGCACCCAAAGTCAGAACCATCATACTTGCCAATAATACAACGGCTAATTTCTTCATAATTGATTTCATAGTAATTTTCCTCCCTTTCAATTACGTATATACCAGCGCTTGTAACGCTACGTACCTAATTTGTTCGGCAACGACAAGCCAACTTGCTTAAGTAGTTGCCAGGTTTTTTCATAATATTCTCAAAACTGTCTTGTTCTTCGATCATTCCGTTATGCATTACAATCACGTGATCAGCATTCTGAATCGTTGTCAGGGAATGGGCAATGATAATTGTCGTTCTTCCCTTCATCAGTTCCTGCAAAGCATCCATTACCATATGTTCGCGTTTACAGTCCAGACTGCTGGTTGCTTCATCCAGTAACAGAATTTTCGCATCCTGAACCAGTGCTCTGGCAATAGCCAGACATTGTTTCTGACCCCCGGATAAATTGGTTGCCCCACAGGCAATCTTCGTATCCAGTCCGTCAGGAAGTTCGGATATAAATTCATCTGCTTTTGCCAGTTTGATAACCCGCATCAATTCTTCTTCCGTAACATCTTTTTCACATCCGTATAAAATGTTTTCCCGAATGGTTCCTTCCATCAGCGGACTATCCTGGGCAACGTAACAGAATTGTTTTCTCCACGCATGTAAGTCGTATTCCTTTGCATCCGTTTCACCATAAAATACAGAACCATCGGTTGGATCTAATATCCGATCAATCAGTTTAAACAACGTACTCTTACCGGATCCGTTTGTACCGACGATTGCCGTAATCTTTCCGTTTGGAATGACACAATTGATTGTATGCAATACTTCTTTATCACCATACGCAAAACTTATATTAGTGATGTTGATATCTTTGACAGTATCTTCTGTTTCTTTACCGGAAGCTTCTCTTTCATCCGGCAATCGTAATACTGATATAACACGGGATAACGCTCCGTTCGCATTTTTGATAATACCAACTTCTTCAATAAAATTGGTTGCCATGGTACCGACCGTTCCGGCAATGGAATAGAACGCGATAACGGTCCCTGCACGAATGACATGATCACTGACCAGTTTGGCACCGATAATAAACGGTACTACCGTGCATAGAATACTGAATACGTGCTGTAATGCAATATAGAACGTATTCAGCAGTTGTGTCTTTACAGACATTTCATACTGCAATTCGAAACATTCCAGTCCTCTGCGGATTTCTTCCTCTTTCGCATTCGATGTTTTAATCAGATTCAAATTTTGTGTGCGTTCGGCAAGATACGTTGTAGTATTTGCAAGACTCTGTTGTGTTTTCTGACCAATAAGGTAGCATATTTTTGCGTATCCCCAACCGATCAGCGTACTTAACGGAATCAGAAACATCATTGCCAGTGCCATTTTTGTGTTCAACCGGAACATCTGACTTACATAAATCACGCCGGATACCGTTAAAGAGATAAATTCGACGATACATGTCAGTAACTTACTCGCAAAGTCACAATCTGTCGTTACACGACTGATCAAGGATTCTCCACCATCTTTGTCGTAGTATTTTGCGTTGGTGTACATGATTTTCTTCCACAGTTTTTCTCGTATTCCGAGATTTACGTGTTCACTTGCCCTCGCACTTCCCAAAGTCGAAAGTGCGGCAGCAAGTCCGATTCCCAGATACGAGGCTCCGTATTTGACAAGTTTACGTGTCGGTACATTTCCTAATGCATCTACCATATCACCGGTGAAGAAACTAAGATTCAAACCGGCATAGGTACTTAGCAAACTTGACAAAAAGATTACAACTAAAGCTTTCCATGGTAAGGAAATCCCCTTCAGTGCCCGGAAATATTCTTTCAGGTTGATTTTGTTCTCTTCCATTAACCGAGCACCTCCTTTATCGATTGTTCATCAAACAATTCCTGATACATTGAGTTTGTCCTGTATAATTCCTCATGCGTACCGATGCCGTCAATCTGCCCGTTACGTATCACAATAATCTGATCGGCATTTACCACAAATCCGATTTCATGCGTAACTGTGACAATCGTTTTCCCTTTGAATAAAGTATAGAACGTTTCGCTGACGGACGATGCCGTTTCCGCATCCAATGCACTTGTAGGTTCATCCAATAACAGTATTTCCGTATTCTTCAAAAGTTCTCTGGCAATTACCATACGTTGACGTTGTCCACCGGACATCGCGCTTCCCCAGATTGCCAGTTCCGTATCATAACCGTCCGGCTGACTTTGAATAAATTCATAGATTCCGGACAGTTTGGTCACTTCATCCATTTTCTCGACCGTTATCGTATTGGTATTGCCGTACAGTAAAGCTTCACGGATGGTGCCACTGAATAAACCTGCTTCCTGGTTTACATACGATATCGTATTCCGATACTCTTTCAGATCCAGTTTTTCAATATCTGTATCTCCGATTGTAATTTTCCCGTTTTGCGGACTGTACAGACGTTCCAGCAGTTTCAGGATTGTTGTTTTACCACACCCGCTGTATCCGATGATTGCGGTTGTTTTTCCTTGCGGAATCACAAATGACAGGTTCTCATACAGTTTTGTATCGTCTGTGTACGCAAAGGTTACGTGCTCAAACCGAATATCCCCGTTCGGAATCTCTTTTGACAGACACTCTTTTTGTTCTTCCTGCGGAGCTTCCATCAAAACACCCAGTCGGGTTGCTCTTCCCTGTACTTCTTTGAAATTCGCCCAGATCATTGTGAACTGTCTGAAAACAGTATTGATTGTCGGGACAAACAGGAAGAATGCCAGCCACTGCTCCAGATTGATTTCTCCTGTGCGCAACAGATTGCATCCCCATAGTACCGCACACACAATCCCGGCAACTTCGGTACCAATGGTATACGCAACGATTACCGCATTCAGATGTGAATATTCGATATTTGTCTTGTACAGTTCTTTTGCAGCAGAAACACCCTTTTGCTCTTCCAGATCTTCTGTCACAAACGTCTTGATCATCGTCAGATTCCGGATACGGTCAGTAAGATACCCCGTCAGTCCGCCGATTTTCATCTGGATGCTATTACCGACTCTCATTTGCCAGCTTCCCATTCCAAACGCATAGATGATGTAAATCGGAATCAGAATCCAGACTGCCCATAACAATTTCGGACTGAAACCGCCGATCATCGGTATCGCTTTAATCAGATATGAAAGCATACCCGGTACCGATACCACAACGCTTACCAATGTTGTTATGGCGATTTCTACGTCACTGGTCACGGCGCTGAACAATGTGTTTGGTCCGTGTTTGTCATAGTAGGAAGTTGTAACCCCCATCATACGTGTCCATACGGCACGTCTTACACTTTTCACTGACTTTGCGATTGCAAATACCTGTGCAATCATAACGACACTCATCCATATAAGAACAAGGCTGTAATTTGTCACAACTCCCATGATTGCCGCTTTGGTAAACCGACCGGTAAACAATCCTGCCGTAGAACCCGGTAGTTTTGTGACAGTCTGGTAATATACGATATTCAGTATCAACGCAATCAGAATCCATCCCCAGCTGATTTGGGCATGCCGGAAGAAAGCCAAAAAGGATTTCCAGCTTGTTTCTGAATTTTTCTGATTATTCATAAACTCATCTCCTAATCGTAAAGGCAGACGGAAAGACATTCTCTGATTTTATCTTCCCCATATGCTCCCGAAAAACGCGCTTTTTCCACACCGTCGTGATAAAACAGAACCAACGGAGTTCCCGTTACTTCAAATCTTTCCTGATACTCAGGGTCATCTTCTATATTACACTTGGCAAGACTGACAATCGGATTGTCTTTCAATACTTTTGCCATTGTGGCATCCAGCATCTTGCATGGTCCGCAATGATCCGTATAGAAATCCAGAATCCAGTCACCATGTGCAATAGCTTCATCAAATTCTTTATAATTCAGTTTTTTAACCATGTGACATTCCTCCGAGTACACGATTTTTGATTTTCTCTGCGGCCATCGTTTGCAGATTCATAAGCACTTCGTATTTGTTCATATAATCAAATTCGTCCGTTAATTCGATATTCATTGCCTTGGATAACCCGAGCAACTGATTGTATTTCATCTGGTACCAGTCTCTTCGCGAAGCGATAAATTCGTCTACCGTCGATACTCCCAGATTCTTTTTCAGTTCTTCTTCATTCATGGATAGAATTCCTTTACCCATCTGCTGGGCAAACAATTTATCAAAGAATTCTTTTTCCAATTCTCCAAGACGTACAATGACTTCTTCCGGAGTCTCTGTTGTCGGTGTCTGCTCATGAATCTCTGAAAGAACATGATATGTTATCAGGTCCAGTTCCGCCTGCTGGGCTTCCTGCTTCACCATCTGATAATACTGATTTAATGTTGTCACAGCCGGATTATTCAAAGCACGCACCATTTCATCGGTAAGTTCTTTACTGACAGGTGTCTGAATACCATGTATTGTTATTGTTATTTCACTGTCTTTCAAAACAGAAATCGTTTCTCCTGTACGTTTTCCGACTAATTTATTCTCAGCTTCGTAGTCATACAGGTTCTGACCTATCGTGACTCTGATATTTTCCCGATTATATCTGCCGACACCGCCTTTTACTGTAATTGTAACGATATCACCTTTCTCACAAACATCTTTTTCAACGAATTCGACTTCCCCGTTTGTCAGTCGGAACCGAACAAGATCATCAATAGTCTGATCGGTTGGCATATTCGATAAATCCGTAACGTCAATGGCGTCATCAAAACTCAGCGGATACTTCTTGTATGGTCTTGTTTTCGCATTTCCTTTATACCCTGTTTCAGACAGATACTCCAATACGGAATGTGCTGCTACATTTCCTTCACCGGCTGCCTTGACATACTGATATGGTCTTCCCGTACAGTCGCCTGCAGCATAACATCCGGTAATGTTGGTTTCACACATCCGGTTAATCGCAATATGCCCGTTCTCTGTCTGCAGATTCTTAATCATTGAAGACGGTGCAATGTTGTCCCGCAGAATGAACACCGCTTTCACATCATACTCGTTGGTATCATTCTGTATCATTTCAACGTATTCGTTTCCGGATATCCTGATATTCTTTCCGGATATCATGGATACTTTATCAGAAAACTGTTTCGGATTTTTGTAGTTTGCGACAAGATATATCTTTGAACATGTTTGTTCCAGATATTCAATTTCTCCTTCAAAATCCTTTGACGTACATACTACTGCAATCGGCTGGTCTTTATATAAAAACCCATCGCATGTAGCACAATAACTTACCCCTTTCCCTAAAAGACGCTCTTCACCTTCGTACGTCTTTAAGGACGATACTCCTGTTGCCAGAATAACACTACAGGCATCAAACGTCTCCTGTCCGCATAATATTTTGAAACTGTCACCGGTCTTTGCAATCTCTGTCACATGCTTCTGAACAATTCCGATATTCATCTGCGCAAGATGATTAATAAATCCTTCCTGCATCTGTTTTCCGGAAACAAACCCCAGACCGGGATAATTTCGTATTTCTTCAGCCAGTGTCATTTTTGCAGACAATTCGCGTTTTCCCAGAAGAAGAATACTTTTTCCTCTGGATTGTAAAGTTAATGCCGCAGATATTCCGGCTGCACCTGTTCCTATAATCGCAACGTCATACATCTTCAGTTACCTCTCAGAATCAAACGATTCTATATAGAATCATTTGATACTATTATAGGAAAACAATTCCTGTTTTTCAAGAAAAGAAAGGACTGATTTTTTACAGCCCTACCGTTTATAACACTCTATGGTTCCTTTTATGGATGACAAAAAATACTGATACATAAACTCTACCGTTTCCCGGTCATTCAGAGGTTCGGGAAGAAGATAACTGAACACTTCCTCAAACGGCTTGACCATCGATTGGTACGTCAGCAAATTAAACATTCCCGTCACTGTCTGTACGCTTAGAATCCGTGCCCATCCCGTACCGAATTCCACCTGAGCATATTCCTCGAACAACATCTGAAAATTGTATATATACATCAAAGCCGGTTCCAGTTCATCCACAAAATGATCCTTTGTCTGTAATTCCCGGTTTATCAGCATAATTTCATAATAGTTGTCCGGATTTGTGACAATATCCAGCAATTTTCTGGTCAGGATTTCAATTTGGTTCCACGCATGTTCCGGAGATGTATTTCCTTGTTTCCGGTCGTTGACCAATTGTCCGAATACCGGTAAGGAAGGAAATACATAAACTTCCAATACATGTTCAATAACCTTCTTATACAGATTCTCTTTCGTACCAAAGTACAAATCCAACATAGAAAGACTGGAGCCCGCTTCCTTAACGATTTCTCGCGTTGTCGTAGCTGAATACCCTTTTTGTGCAAAAACTTTTACGGCAGCCTTCAAAATACGTTCTTTGGCTGTTGTTTTTCTGTTTTCTTCCATAAAACACCTCATTTACTTTACTAATTATACCGAAACAAAAAAAGAATGCAATTTCTTGCATTCTCTGATTCGTTATTCACCGATGACAACAACTTTGCAGCGTCTCTGACGAGCATGTGTTCTGTCAAAGTCTACAAAATATACGTAACCTGTTTTTCCTACGCCAAGATTTCCGTTATCCACTTCAAACGTAGCGGAGTTTCCAAGAATTGTTGCCTTCAGATGTGCATCACAATTGAACAATTCCTCTCTCTTTCCGGATGGTAAGTACGCTAAATAGTCCGGCCAGGATTCGACGTCTTCAAAGTGTTTCAGACCCGGATAATAGTATTGTCCCCAGGCTGTTTGGTCCGGAATAATCTTTTCCAGTGCATTATCTAGATCCTGCTGAATAAATTCTTTTCCGTTAGGTAATACATCGTGAACATATTCTTCAAAGAACACGGAACACGTTGTATGCGGAGAAATAACGCAACAGATTCCGTCTTTAATTCCGCTCTTCTTAATGATTTCGCGTACCTGAGGCGTAATATTGATGTAAGTCGGACTTACACCCGTTGATTCCAATCCGGTGATTGTCTCTTTATAAACTGCCATAGTAACCTCCTACTTTTTATCATTTCTCTCTACAGGTTTCGAACCTCTCAACGCATATGCTTTAACGGTATCCGGATGAATTTCGGATTCTTTATTGATAAAGAACCGGAACAATTCGTCCGTATCATTGAAATAATAGCACGAAATCCAATACCTGCCTTTCAAGAAATCAAACTTCTGTTTATTGATTCTTAAATATATCTGTCTTCTGGACATAAATTCCTTGCATCGGAAATCCTTAATGTCTTTCCAGCGGTAAGTATCTGTCTGATATTTGTTTTTGAATACGATTTCCTGGTCGGAAATAATCACTTCATTCGGATTTGCTACCGTAACAAACGTCTCATAAATAATATACAAGGAACATACCGTGATAAACAGATAAGCAATCGATCCCGTAATGATGGCATATATCGAATAGAATAATAAGAATATGGAAAAATATCCGATACCGGTAATTCTCACTGCGTATCTTTTTGGATCGTAGATATATGTTTTTGTTTTCATAAATAACCTCTAGAGAAAAAAGGGACATTGCTGTCCCCTTTTTACTTATTATTCTGCAGCGTTAATCTTTTTAATTCTTAACCAGTTGTAAACTGCGCATGCAATAGCGATTGCTGCGAAGATAACCATTGACAAGGTTCCGAATCCGCCTAACTTGTACAATACCCAAGTTAATGGGTTAGCACCGTCACAGATAGAAGAAATAGATGTTGCACCACCCATATCGAATCCGATAGATGCAGCTACGGATGTGATTGGAGCTGCCAAGTCTGTAGCGATGTACAAACCTAATACGCAGCAAATCAAACCAACGATCAAGCTTCTGAAACCATTACCCTTACAGATTGGCAATACCAATACGAATACGTATGGCAATACAGCCAAGTCAACTGCCGGTAATACCGTGTTACCAGGCAAGATTACAGCCAAGAATACCAAGATAGGTACACAAATCAAACCTAATGCGATTGTCATAGGGTGACCTACACCAACAGCAGAGTCCAAACCGATGTACAGTTTACCTTTGCCCTTGAAGTTCTTGTCGATGAATTCACCGGCAGCATCACTGATAGGCATCAAACCTTCCATCAATAAGGAAGCCATACGAGGAATCAATACCATGGTAGCAGCCAAAGTAACAGCACATGACAATGCAGCTCTTACTTCATAACCACCCAAGATAGCGATTACCAATCCCAAAACGAAACCTACGATAACAGGTTCGCCGAAGACACCGATTTTTTCCTGTAATCCTTCTAATGAGAAATCAACGTCTTTCAATCCAGGAATCTTTTCAATTACCCAGTTCAACAACAATGCGAATGGAACAAACGCAGCTGTGAAACCGTGTGGAAGAGATACACCAGGCATACCCAATGTAGTTTCCAGATCAGGTGCAGTCAAGTCACCTAATACCAAAATAATTACTTCGTTACATACAGCAGCAACCAAGCCCAATGGCAAGGAACCGGTAACGCAAGCAATCAAGGAACCTGTGAAGGCAAAGTGCCAGTAGTTCCAGATGTCAATGTCCACAGTCTGAGTTGCACCGACAACAATCATAATAATGTTTACGAATAAACATAAAGGAATGATCAATGCCCCAACCTTTGTAGCCATTGCGATAGCAGCAGCTGCAGGCCATCCAACGTCGATAGTAGACAATGTCAAACCAAATCTAGCAGACATAGCAGCAACGGCATCAGCCATTGTTCCCATTAAACCTGTTGCTAAACCTAAGCCTAACAAACCTACACCAACCATCAGACCACCACGTACTGACTTACCAACACCAGCGCCCATAATAATACCAAGCAGGGCGATGATGATAGGCATCATGACAGAAGCGCCAGCTCCGCTGATCCAGTCAAAAATACTTACAATAAAGTCCATAATTTCCTCCCGATCATCATGATCTTTCTATTTATGTAACTGATTGGATATATCAGTTCACACCTATTCTGATTTCCACAAAATCTTTTCTACCTGATCGTAGATTTCTTTTGTTCCTCTGTTCAGGATAATTCCCGTTGCGATAACAAGCGGACATTCACACTTGTATGACATAGCAAGTGTAGAAACGCAGATATCAAAGTTTCCGGACTTAGCAGGAACTTCAACTGCCTTGCATTGGCTGATAGTAAATTGTCCCTTATAGCCTCTCTGATTCAATTCTGCTTCCAATCTCTTGTTCGCTACTGTACTGGTTGCAACACCTGTACCACAACATAATAAAATTCTTTTGATTGCCATAATAAGCCTCCTTTATTGTTTTTATTACTTCACTTATTACTATTTTATCGTAATTCCGTGAAAATTATAACCAATTTATATTATTTATTTGTAAAAATCTGTTCTTGCCCGATCCAACGCCTCCAGCATTTCATCCAGTTTCGCAAACGGATCTTTAGCAGCAACGATACCGGACGTACCACCTGTTGCGTCAGCACCGGATTTGATTGCCTTGTATACATCTTCTCCGGTGGAAATACCCGCTGCCTGTAGTGTTTTGGTCTGCGGAGATACGGATTTCACAATATCATTCGTTGCTTTCATGTAGGATTCGTCAGCCGTAGTACCGGTACCGATGAGACTTGTCAGTTCACATACCATGCAGTCAGGATGTAACATAGCGATTGCTCTGGTATCCGCTTCTTCGTTGGAACATACAACGGTCAGAATACCTACTTCGTTGGCACGTTCGATGGTTTTTGCCAATTCGTTGATGGTCATCGGATTTTCTGCATGATTCAAAAATGTAGCTTTTACACCGGCAGCAGCCAAAGCTTCCGGTAAAATGTGTCCCATTCCTCTTCCCGGTTTTAAGGACTCCATTGCCTGTGCACATACAATTAAATGCGGGCATTCCTTAACAATCGTAGCCAGATCCACATGTTGTGCGGTAAACAGGATATCCACGTCATAGCGAACAGCCAGTTCTTCACACTTCTTAGCCAGTTTCAATGATTCTTCTCCGTACAGATATGCCTTCGGATTACATACAAAGAACGGACTGCGTAAGTTGTACTTTTCCATAGTTATTTCTCCCATTTCTGTGTATGGAATACAGAAGCGTAATGTGTTAACTCGTTTGCAATACCTTCTTCTTCTTCCCTGATTCTTACAAACAAATCATCATATTCTTTACCTGCGGATGCCTTTAAAGCAGCAACCGTGAAGTCAGTAAATACATTAATCTTGGTAATACCTTCCAATGCGCAACGTTCCAGGTTATCATCACCGGAACCGGAACCGCCATGCAATACCAATGGTACAGGAACACTCTTTGCCAAATCGTGCAACCGTTCAAAGTCAAGAACCGGTTTTACCGCTTTCTTATACTTACCATGTGCCGTACCGATGGAAACGGCAAGAGAATCCACTCCTGTCTGCTTTACGAACTCTACGGCAGCTTCCACTTCCGTATAAATAGAGTCGTTTTGTTCGGAAGCATAGGTTTCCCCTGTGCCTACATGACCTAATTCGGCTTCTACCGTTACGCCATGGGCATGGGCATATTCCACTACCTGCTTAGTAATTTCAACGTTCTTTTCAAACGTTTCCATCGATGCATCAATCATTACGGATGTAAATCCCAGATCAATTGCACGCTTGCAGAAATCAAAACTCTGTCCATGGTCCAGATGCAAAGCTACCGGCATTGCAGATTGTTTTGCGAAGAAGCTTCCTGTGTTATATGCTTCTTCCAGAGACTGCATATCCAGATGAGCCTGTGCATAAGATAATACCGTTGGAATTCCTAATTTTTCACATGTTTTGACAAATGTTTTACAGGAAACAGAATCCCAGTAATCCGGTGCGGCAATCGCATAACCGCCTTCCTTTGCCCGTTGAAACATTTCTTTGGTGTTAACTAACATTTACTCTCCTCCTTACCCTTTTATTATAAGCCGATTCGCTTAGCGATTTCGGCAAAGGTTTCATAGTCGTTGCAGTCGATGATTTCCTGCAATACTTCAGGTTCGGCGAAAATACTCATTAATTTCATCAGCATGTCTACCTGATCGTGCCCCTGAACAGCCATCATAATGATAATCCGGACAGGAACGATTTCTCCGGCATTACCCATATAATTGAAATCAACCGGCTCATCCAGTGTCATTACGCCTAACTGGTTTTCATATACATAATCGGAATCGGCATGTGGGATGGCAACACCGTATGTATCGGTAAACAATCCGGTCGGGAACACACTTTCCCGTTTCAGAATACCTTCAAGATATGTATCTTTTACAACACCTGCGGCAATAAACCGGTTGGCCAGCATTTCCAATGCCTGTTCTTTCGTTTCTGCGTGCTGATGAAACAAGGTAATTTTCTTATCAAACATTTATTGTTCCTCTTTTCTACTTACATCCTGTAATAACAGGGCGAACTGTTCGTTGCTTCTGACCTGCGTCAGAAGATTTCCTTCTTGTTTGTTTTCGACCAGGTCATACAATTTGGAGATAATGCCCCGGATTTCATCCACGTCATCATCGCTTACCGCAATCATAATGATTGTATCCGCTTCGCTTTTTCCCCATTTGATACTCTTCTGTAACGTCATAATCGAAACAACGGATTTCCGTACCGTTTTTGTAGCGGCATGTGGCATAGCCACGGTTGTAGAAATCGTCGTTTCTCCTTCGGATTCCCTGGTATAAACCGAATCCCGGAAATCGTCCGTCACAAATCCGTGTTTTTCGTATTGCCGTACCATAAAATCCAGCACCTGTTCTTTTGTCGGTAAGTCGTACTGCCAATACAGGAAATCGTCGTCAAAATACTTTGTCAATTCCACAAGATTCACTTTACCGACGTTTCGTAACCGGCTTCTCTTTTGGTTGACGGATCCGTAATACTGACTGATTTCACTCAATTCATCCTGCGTAATAACAGGTGATACATAGAAAATCTTTTTCCCGATGTTCTTCAGTGAATCATCCTGAACCAAAGATATAATGAATTCCACATCTTTTACATCGTTTGCCAGAACCTGTCCGATTGTGGTTACTTCGATGTGATCGTTCGTATGCAGGATATCCTTGATCTGCGAATATACCAATTCACTTGTTGCCATTCCGTTCGGACAAACAATCAGAATGTTTTTCGGCTTGCTCTTTTTCGCAAAGGAAACCTGGAAGTAAATTGTCAGAAAAGATACTTCATCATCGTTTACTTTAATCCGGAACGTATCTTCAAAGACTGCGGATACATACCATGTCAGCGTAAACATAACCATGTATTGCCTTTTTATGGATGACAGTAACGGGTTATTCACAAGAAATCCGTTTTTCAACCGATAAATCATCGGAACTACATGTGCCAGCAATGAATCGTATAACTTCGTATCATCCGTCAGATCCGTTTCCAGTAACTGTGACATTCTTTCAATGGCACGGGTTACGGCATCTTTGAATTCCTGTCCGATCAGTTCACTGTGAACCGTCGGCTCAATTCCGTAAGAAATCAGAATTTCCGACAAAAACCGAATGTCATTATTGTCCATAATGATACCCAGTTTATCAGACAGTTGCATCGAACAATTCATCGCCAGCATATAAGACACCATGTTTTCCATGTCCTGGAACACAAACCGCTTGGTATCCTCTTTTATATGGTATCCGTTTTTTACTCTGGTGAACATGACACAAAGTGAAAAATACAGTACCGTGCTGTAGGCTTCCGACAATCCTTTTACCATGCCGGTCGAAAAGGATTCCACCATATCGTGGGTAAGATTCAGAATGGCTGGTTCGAAACAGCTTTTCATTTCCATGCTGATTTCCGTAAATGTCAGCATGTCATTTTTCTTAAAATAATCAATTTCGTAATTCTGATAGGCGTTCTGGATGTCCCGTTCCTTTCCTTCTGCAACAACAACGTTGTTTTCAAGAACAAGATCCACACCTTTCTGAAGAAAATATTTTTTCAAAACCTGTATATCATTTTTGATACGGTTTCTGGAAATATACATCTGTTTTTCGACATCATTGATATTTACGGTATCTCTTGTCAGAAAAATCATTTGTGCCAGCTTTCGCTGACGATGAATCGGTGAATAGTCGATACCTTCTTCAATCCGGTTCATCTCAAGATATTGTTCAATGTCCTGAGCACTTCCTACAAGTCGCAAGCCTTTTCTGGGAGACTTTTCAATAAACAGACCATACGGTGCGATTTTATCGTTCAACACTTCAATATCGCCATATACGGTTTTTTCACTGATTTTCAGCAGTCCGGAATAGAAACTTGCCGGTTTATACTCCGTTTGTTGTGCCAGCAAGTTCACAAACTTGTTCCGACGTATAAACTCCTTGTTCATGTTATTTCTTTCACCTATATCTCTTCATGTATATTATATCTGTATTTTCGCAAATTAGGGAACTACTAACTTCCACATTAATGTGGAA
>JABUSI010000257.1 GCA_021442745.1 Erysipelotrichaceae bacterium
ATCATCACCATGAACATGATGAAGAATGTGAATGTGAGCACGAACATCATCACCATCATGACCATGATGAAAACTGTACCTGTGGTTGTCATGACCATAAACACCATCACCACCATGCGGACGAAGTATTCGTAAGCTGGGGAAAGGAAACGGCCCTGAGTTATTCACAGGATGAAGTACGGCAATGGATTGATACGTTATTAGCCGGAACGTACGGTATGGTGTTACGAATCAAGGGTATGGTAAAGCGTAACGACGGTGCATGGCAGTATTTTGATGTTATTCCGGAAGAAGTATCCTTGTATGAAGGATTACCTTGCTACACGGGAAAAATCTGCGTAATCGGAAAGGACTTGAACGAAGAAGGTCTGTCTTCTTTGTTTGAAAAAGAATAAATATGGTAGACGTACCTGTATACGTTTTTACCGGTTTTCTGGAAAGCGGAAAAACGCAGTTACTGAAGCAGACTATTCTGGACGAAGAATTTAATGACGGTGCCAGAACGTTGATTCTCTGTTGCGAAGAAGGTATCGAAGAATACGATAAAAAAACCCTGAAGAAGGCAAATGCGGATATTGTATATGTACAGTCTTTTGATGAACTGACCGAACGTAACATGGTAGCATGGGATAACGCGTATAAACCCGATCAGGTAATGATTGAATACAACGGTACCTGGAGCGTAACGGAATTTCTGAATCTGTCGTTTCCGTTAGACTGGCTGATCGTACAGTTGGTTGCAACAGTAGACGGTTCCACGTTTGCCAATTACATGAATAACATGAGATCACTGATGTACGAACAGCTTGTACATGCGGAACTGATTATTATCAATCGTATTGATGCCTCACTGAAAAAATCCTTTTTACGTGGCAACGTAAAAGCAATCAATAAATCCGCACAGATTGTGTACGAAGATATTTACGGTAACGTAAATTCCATGATTGACGATGATCTTCCGTTTGACAAAACCACAAACGAACTGACAATTTCCGATGATGATTACGGATTATGGTTTATGGATACAACCGATCATCCTTTTGAATACGAAGGAAAAACCGTTCATTTCAAAGGACGCATGTACAATACAACGCAATGGGAAAAACCGGTAGTGGTAATCGGACGCCAGGCTATGGTATGCTGTGAACAGGATACTTCGTTAATCGGATTTGTATGCGAAGGAATCCGGAAGGGCGTTGTAACGGAAGAAGGCATGTGGGCGAATATAACCGCAACAGTAAAAGTACGCAGAAACGAAGAACAGAAACTGGATTACGTAGTCATGAACAATGTAACCGTTCAGCCTTGTGAAGGATTGGAAAACGAGTACGTAACGTTCAGTTAAGGAGACAAAAAATGATATGAAACTGGGAGTCATCGGTTGCGGAACCATGGGTTACGCATTAATCAAAGGATTTACGGAAAGTGGTGTTCTTGCAAAAGATCACATTTTGTGTTGCGAAACCAATGAAGTCACCGTATCCGGTTTACAAGCCATGGGATACACGGTTGCAGATGTAAAAGAAGCAATATCATGTGATGCAGTATTATTCAGCGTAAAGCCGTATCAGTTTAAAAACGTTTACGATGCTATCCGGACATTTATCCGTAAGGATACATTGATTATCAGCATCATGGCAGGTTTTACCATGAACCAATTGGAAGGGTATTTTGATGGTTGTCCGATTGTAATGCTGATGCCGAATACGGCTGTTTCCGTTAAAAAGGGTATGACTGCAATTGTATACGGTGAAAAGATAACAAATGACCATAAAGAATTTATAGAAAAACTTGCATCCGCTGTCGGAAACTACGAAGTGATTGACGAAAGCCTGCACGAAGCATCCATGGGAATGAGCGGATCCGGCATTGCGTATGCATATATGTATCTGGAAAGTATGGCTGACGCCGGAATCCGTCTGGGAATGAAACCGGAACAGGCTTTGAAGTTTGCGGCAAATTCTGCAATCGGCGCCTGTGAGATGGTCTTGCAGACCGGACAGCACCCGGCAAAACTGCGGCAGGATGTATGCTCCCCGAGAGGAACTACAATAGAAGGAATCCTGAAACTGGAAGAAATGGGATTCCGCTCGGCAATTCAACAGGCTGTAAAAGCTACTGTTGATAAATCCAAGGGTAATCTGCGATGAAATCAATGGTCAGAAAATGGATTTCCACCGTTGTTATCTTTATAATCTGGTGGGGATTATCTCTTGTCATCCGTAATGAGGTCCTGTTACCGAATCCATGGGATGTACTGGCACGAATGGCAGAGATGGTACAAAGTGCAAAATTTTATTCAACATGCGGCATTACGCTATGGCGTATGTTAAAGGGGTTATGTATCGCCGGAGTATTGGGAATCTTACTGGGATACACCACAACGCAATGTACATGGTTTGGTGACGTGTTTTATCCGATAGAAATGATGATGAAAACCATCCCGAATATTTCCTATATCATCATTGCGTTAATCTGGATCGGTTCGCAGAACAGCGTAATTGTAGTCGGATTCTTTGTCATTTTCCCGATTTTCTTTGCCAATACACAGAAAGCTATGTTGTCTCTTGACAAAGGTTATGATGAAGTTGCCAGTATTTATGGTGTCAGTACCTGGACACGCTTTTCTGAGATTCATATTCCATTGATCCGGTCGTCTTTGTATGCAGCATTGCAGACCTCCATCGGACTGGGATTAAAAGTATGTGTTATGGCGGAAATCTTAGGAAGGGTACAGCAGGGAATCGGTTTTCAGATTGACTTCTGCCGATTGAATCTGGATATGACCGGAGTCTTTGCCTGGACGGTATGGATTATTCTGTTTTCCGTCGGAGTCGATACCATATTCGGATTATTCACACAAAAAAAATGAGCCGTATTACCCGGCTCATTTTATTTCGGAAACCTGAAAGTCCTGTTTTGTCAGGGCATTTTTTAACGTGTCATCATCTGCCGTTGTCTCAACGGTTGCCAGTTTGGTTTCCAGATTGACATCCAAAACGGTTGTTCCTTCCACATTGGAAAGAATATCCGTCACGTGACGGACGCAATTCTTACACATCATGTCATCGACTTTAATAGTTTTTTTCATTTTGTTTACTCCTTAAAACTGTACTTTGGAAATAACGGAATTATCGGATATATCGTGTACTTCGAATTCCGTATCCGAAAGAATCGCATAGGAACGAATATCGTTTCCTTTCGGAATGGATACGGAGCCGGGATTCAGATACCATCGGTCTGATTTTTCATATCCTGAAATATGAGTATGTCCGGATAAAACGATATCACACTGCGGATATTTTTCAATTTCTTCCATATGATGTCCATGCGTCATCAATACCGTATGACTTGCCAGAGGCAAAATGACGGAAGTCTGCATAATCGGAAACTGCAATACCATCTGATCCACTTCGGAATCACAATTTCCGCGTACTGCCGTAATCACATTACATAAACCGTTTGTAACCGGAATTACTTCTTTCGGAGAATACCCGAAAGGCAAATCGTTTCTCGGGCCATGATACAGTATGTCTCCCAACAGTAAAATACCGTCAAACATCTCTTCGGTATACCAGCGTAAAGCCATGTTCAGACAGGCAACGGAACCATGAATATCGGATACCACAAAGTATTTCATATAAATCCTTCTTTCCGTCACTATTCTAACACAGAAACAGGGGATTTTGTTGTCAGTATATGTCTTTTCAAGTATAATAAGATGGTTAGAAAATGGGGTCGATTTATGTTTTTAAAAAGAATTGAAATGCAAGGTTTTAAATCTTTCGCAGACCGTACGGTGATTCCGTTTGAAGATGATATCACCGGTATCGTTGGCCCGAACGGTTGCGGAAAGAGTAATATATCAGATGCCGTACGCTGGGTTTTAGGGGAACAGTCTGCAAAAAGCCTGCGTGGGAAGAATATGACAGACGTTATTTTTAACGGAAGTGAGAAAAGAAGGCCGGTTAATGTTGCGGAAGTTGTACTGGTATTTGACAACAGTAATCATTTTCTGCAATCCGAGTATCAGGAAATTGAAGTAACCCGTCGCTTACACCGTACGACAGGAGAAAGCGAATATCTGATTAACCGCCAGCCTTGCCGATTAAAAGATATTGTGGATCTGGTACTGGACAGCGGATTAAGCAAGGATTCGCTGAGTATTATATCACAGGGAACCATTGTAAATTTTGCCGATGCCAGAGCTGAAGACCGCAGAGGTTTGTTTGAAGAAGCAGCAGGTGTTGCAAAATACAAAAAGAGAAAAACCGAATCACTGTCCAAACTTGCACGGACACAGGATAATCTGGACCGGTTACAGGATATCATCGACGAACTGGAAAAACAGGTGGATCCTCTGAAAAAACAGGCGGATAAAGCTATTGTATACAAGAATACCAAACAGGAACTGGAAAAAATCGAGATTGCTGTACTGGTATCCGAAATCCAGAAATGTCAGGATGAACTGGAAGAAACAAAAACGGAACTGCTGAATGTTGAAGCCAATGCCATCACGCATAACATACAGATTGAACAACTGGAAGATACCGTTTCCCGTTTAAAAGATGAGGGCAGACGTTTAGACCGTGATATTCTGAACGATCAGGATAATCATTTACGGATTTCCAATGAAATCGTACAGTTGGAAGCACGGAAAACGGAAATTGATGAGAAACGGAAATACCTGATTGAACACGGTCAGGATGAAGCAAAAATCGAACAGCTGAAAGTTTCGCTGGAAGAAGCAAAATTTGAATACGAAGACCGGAAAAACCGGTACGATGCGTTACAGGCACAGATTTCATTATTATCACAGACCTACAGCGGCATGATGTACGATTTGTCGTCTTTACGTAATAAGAGTGAAGAAGCTGCCCGGACTGTTCGATATTACGAAAACCGTCGTGACGTATTGAAAGCACAGATGGAAGCACCGTTTACACATCAGTCCGGTGTTCAGGCAATTATGGAAGCCAGAGATTCTTTACCGGGAATTTACGAACCGGTTGCCAAGGCATTTCATCCGGAAGAAGGGTATGAAGAAGCAATCAGTACCGCTTTAGGCGGATCGCTTTATCATATCATTACGGAAGATGAACAAAGTGCACGGATTGCTATCCGGTATCTTAAGAAAAACCAGGTTGGTCGGGCTACGTTTTTACCGTTGACGGTATGTAAACCGAGAGTTCCTGCCCAGGATGCCACAATTATCTGCCAGCATTTCGACGGATATCTGGGAACGGCACAGCAATTCGTTTCCAACGACGAAATATACGATAACGTCGTTGGAAGTCTGTTAGGGAATGTACTTGTTTGTGACAATCTGGAACATGCCAACGAACTGGCTCGTCTTTTGAAGTTCAATTACAAAATTGTTACGCTTGACGGTGACGTTTGTCATCGGGGCGGTTCCATGACCGGTGGTAAGCAGAAAGACAATTATTCTCCGATGACCTTACAAAGAGAATATGAACGAATGGTCCGGATGACATCGGATGCCTCAGCCATCTATGAAAACTACATCCAGCAGGTGAATTCCCTGCAACGCAGCAGTGACGATACCAATGACCGGATTATGCAGAACAAAATCCTGTTTGCGCAGATTGAGCCGGTCTTACAAAGCAAGCGTGCCAAATATGAACGGCTGACGGTAGAACTGGAAAATCTGGATCCGGGTCACATTGCCGGAGAAACAGGATTTGAAGATGAATTACTGGAAGCATTGAACAATGCGTATTCCAAACGTGATGAACTCGTGACGTCCATTCGTCTGAAACGTGATAAAAAACTGCAGATCAATGCAGACAGCGAACGGAAGGAACATCAGATTCAGCAGACAAGACGAGCCTTGTCACAGATTCAGGCTGATCAGAACAATCTGGAAAAAGAATGTATCCGTATTCAGGCAAGAATGGAAAACCATCTGTCTCGACTGACAAGCGAATACGAAATGACCGTTGATTTCGCAAAACGTCAGGAAATTACCATTGACGTGGAAGAAGCCAAGCAAAAAGTTCTGAAACTTCGCAATAAAATCCAGTCTCTGGGTAACATCAATATGGAAGCTCCGGAACAATATAACGAAGTGAACGAACGGTATGAATTCCTGTCAAACCAGAAGAACCAGTTACTTGACTCGAAAGCGAAAATTGAGAATGCTATTGCCGAAATGGACGAGGTCATGAAAACACAGTTCATGGATTCGTTCAACAATATCAACAAGGAACTGCAGGGCGTATTTGCCGTACTGTTCGGAGGCGGAAGGGCACGTTTACTGCTGGAGAATCCGGATGACATATTGGAAAGCGGTATTGAGATTGACGTACAGCCGCCGGGTAAAAATGTCCAGAACATCCGTTTGTTCTCCGGTGGGGAAAAATCTCTGATTGCGATCTGTGTTTTGTTTGCGATACTGAAGGCACGACCGTTGCCTTTATGTATTTTCGATGAAGTGGAAGCAGCGCTGGACCCGGGTAACGTAGAACGGTTTGCGGGCTTTATCCGTCAGTTTACGGATACTACACAATTCATCGTAGTAACACACCGCCAGGGCACCATGGAACACTGTAATGTTCTGTATGGTATAACCATGCCGTCGCAAGGTGTGTCCCAGGTACTGAAAGTACGGTTAGCCGATGCTATGAAATATATCGAAGAGAAGGAGGAAGACTAATGGGTTTTATCTCTTCTTTAAAAGACAAGTTCAGTAAGAAAAAAGATACGAATGCTACCCGTTATCTGGACGGATACAAGAAAACCAGAAAGAGTTTCGGGGAACGGCTGGGTAGCGTATTCCAGATTTTTGACGGCCTGAGCGATGATTTCCTGGAGGAACTGATGATTGTCCTTCTGGAATCCGATTGCGGTGTACAGACCGCAGAAAAGATTGTGGATATGGTTCAGGAAGAAGGAAAGGACAGATATATCGTTTCCTATGACGACGTTGTGGAAACCGTCATTGAACAAATGAACAAAGTCTACGACAAGGACTCCATTGAACCGATTCACTACAATCCGGATGGCCCGACTATTATTCTTGTTGTCGGAATCAACGGTTCCGGAAAAACAACTTCCATTGCCAAGCTGGCTTACCAGTATAAACAACAAGGTAAAAAAGTTGCGGTCGCCGCAGGAGACACGTTCCGCGCCGGTGCCGTTGCCCAACTGGAAGAATGGGCAAGACGACTGGATATTCCTTGTGTAAAAGGAAAGGAAAATGCCGACCCGTCTTCCGTTATGGTAGATGCCTGCCGGTTTGCGAAAGAAAACGATATTGATATTCTTCTGGCAGATACATCCGGACGTTTGCAGAATAAAGCCAATCTGATGCGGGAACTGGAAAAGATGCATCGCGTCATCGGAAAAGAAATTGAAAACGCACCGCAGGAAACCTGGCTGGTATTGGATGCCACAACCGGACAGAACGGTATGAACCAGGCGGAAGAATTCTTTAAAACCTCTAAAGTTACCGGAATTATTCTGACGAAACTGGACGGGACAGCCAAAGGAGGTATCATTCTTGCCATTCGTGATCGCTTGCGTTTGCCGGTGCGATACGTTGGCTTAGGAGAAACAATGGAGGATTTACGGGAATTTGATATCGACGATTTCCTGTATTCCATTGCAGAAGGTATCGAAGATGTTAGATAAAATCGAACGCATGAATGCGTTGTACGATTTTTACGGAGACCTGTTAACGGACAAACAGAAGGAAGTATTCGAATGGTACTACCAGAATGATAATTCGTTAGCGGAAATTGCCGAACAATCCGGTAGTTCCCGGGCTGCTGTACACGACGTGTTAAAACGTACGGAACAACTTCTGGAGGACTACGAGAAGTCGCTTCACTTACTTGATAATTTCAGGAAAAGAAGTAAAATATATACGGATTTACTTTCGTTGGAAATCCGTTCCGTAACGGAGCTGACAACGGAATTAATACACATTGATATGGATAATGGAGGAGAAGAAAAATGTCAAAAGTAATGTCAGTAAATGCCGGAAGTTCTTCATTGAAATTCCAATTGTTCCTGATGCCTGAAGAAGAAGTTCTGACCAGTGGTGTGGTTGAACGAATCGGCATGGAGGAAGGTATTTTTACAATTAAAGTAAACGGTGAAAAAAGAGTCACCAAAAAGAAAATCGAAAATCACGGTGTTGCGGTAGCAATGCTGCTGGATGCTCTGGTATCTAACGGAATCGTTAAGGAATTAAACGAAATCGAAGCCGTAGGTCACCGTGTTTTGCACGGGGGTGAAATCTACGGAGATTCTGCCGTATTCGACGAAAAGGTAGAACAGGATATTATCGATTTAACGGAACTGGGTCCTTTGCATATGCCTGCAAACTTGCTGGGATACCGCGCATTCCGCGATGCTTTGCCGGGCGTAAAACACGTTGCGGTATATGATACGGCATTCCATCAGACGATGCCGAAGGACATCTTCCTGTATCCGTTACCTTATGAATATTATGAAAACTTCAAAGTACGTAAATACGGTTTCCACGGAACATCACACAAATACGTTTCCGAACGTTGTGCAGAATTAATGGGTAAGGATCCGAAAGACGTGAACATCATTACCTGTCACTTGGGTAACGGTGCTTCTTTATGTGCCGTACAGGGTGGTAAATCCGTCAACACCTCCATGGGATTCACACCTTTGGCCGGAATCATGATGGGTACCCGTTCCGGTGACATCGACCCTGCGGTTATTTCTTTTTTGATGAACAAAACCGGAATGACGGCAGAAGAAACCATTAACGTATTGAACAAGAAATCAGGATTCTTAGGTGTCAGCTGTGTATCCAGCGATGCCCGTGATATTGAAGCAGCCGTTCAGGAAGGCAATGAAAAAGCCATCCTGTCACGCAAGATGTATTGCGACCGTTTAAGCCAGACAATCGGATCCTACTTCGTACAGTTAGGACATGTGGATGCTATTGTATTTACAGCAGGTCTGGGTGAAAACGATGTTAAGGTTCGGGCAGAAGCACTGGATGCTATTTCCGAAGCTTTGCAGATCACTTATAACAAGGAACTGAACTCTACAACACGAGGTAAGGAAGTTAAGATTTCCAATGAAGACTCCAAGATTCAGGTATGGGTAATTCCGACAAATGAAGAATTAGTCATTGCCCGTGACGTAGTTCGTCTGACAGGAATTAAATAATGGGTTCGTTAAAAGAATTTCTTCCGATCATCGAAACTTACGATAAAATTCTGGTTTTACGTCATATCCAGCCGGACTACGATGCCTTTGGTTCCCAGCACGGACTGGCGACCTGGTTAAGAGAAAAGTATCCGCAGAAAGTAATCGTATGCGGTGGATACGGGAACAGTATTTTGCCGGGTATTATTCCGGAACCCGTACAAGTCAGTACAGAATGGTGCAAAGACGCATTGGCAATCAGCGTAGACAGCAGCACATTCGATCGGATTGACGGGAAAGAATGGTTTTCCGCATGTGCCGAACAAATCAAATTTGATCACCACAACAATTCCGAACCGTATTGTACGCTTTCGTATGTCGATGAGAGGGCAGGCAGTTGTTCCGAAATCATAACGTTGGGAATTTTCGAATTACAGAACGAACCGTTATCCAAAGAATGTGCGGAACACTTATACCGTGGTATTATTTCCGATACGTTACGTTTTTCGATTGAAACAACAAGCGATAAGACACTTCATGCCGCTTCCATGTTGTTGCAGACAAAACTTGACGTCAATACATTAAACAATCAGGTTTTCTCGGTCACTCTGGATACGTACCGGTTCCGTAACATGTTGCGGGAAACGGCTGACTATACGGAAGAAAAATTTGTGTATGCCATTGTACCTTATGAAACATACACCGCATTCCATCAGACAGAGCACTCCTGTAAGGAACAGGTAAAAATATTCGGAGAAATCAGAAACATCCGTGCCTGGGCAATCTTTGCGCAGAAAAAAGACGGTAAGTATTCCGCCAGTTTGCGTGCACATACATTACCGATTGTTCAGGTTGCCTGGAAATTCGGCGGCGGCGGACATGCCTGTGCTGCCGGTATTCCGGACATGACGTATGAAGATGTTATGCAAGCCATTGAAATGTTAAAAGAGACAGTCAAATAAGAGTGGAGAAAACTCCATTCTTTTTTGTGGTAAAATAGAAGAAGGGGAGGGATCCGTATGCCGGCATTATTATGGAACCGCAGTGCTTTTTCCTTGCAGGAAAGCATTCTTCGTCCGCGTGAATTAGCTGAATTTGCGAAACAACAGGGTTTTGATACCGTATGTTTAACCGATCATAACGTTATGCACGGCCAGATGGCTTTCTTTTCCCTGTGCAGAAAATACGGACTCAGAATACTGTACGGTATTGAACTGGATGTAGTCAGGAATGATACCAAAGTAAGCTATCTCGTATATGCAACATCCGTAACGGGTTATGTAGCAATGATGAAACTGTCTTCACGGATTTCCGATACGCATCAACCGTTACCGTTTGATGATTTTATCACGATGTGCACGGATTGCCGGATTGTTCTTCCTTTGTCAAATTGTGTTTTTACCGACCTGCTGTTAAAAGGACAACAGGAAGAAAGTTTTTCTTTATTGAATGAACTTACAGAAACAATACCGAATCTTTCGGTAATGTGCGGGCCTGTCCGTTCAAGATTATGGGATATAGCGAACGAAAAAACGGTAGAATACTGTCATCTGCATGGTATTCCGTTTTTGATTGGTAATCTGGCAACTTATCCGACTGCAGAGCATCAGCAATCGTTTCAGATTCTGCAGGCAATTCTTCAGGATAAAACATTGAATGACCCTGCTTTAAAGGTTCCGAATAATCAGCATTTACTGACGATGGAAGAATACTGTTTTTTACCGGAACGCATGCAGAAAGATACCGAGAAATTTGTGACGGAATGTTATTTTGACATGGACTTTCCAAGTACTTCATTACCTGTGTACCCGAGTTCACAGGGAGTTGACAATAACGAATATCTGAAATCACTTTGTATTGCCGGTTTACAGAAAAGAAGAAACAACAAGCCGATTCCGACGGAATACAAAACCCGTCTGCTGCAGGAATTACAAGTGATTCAATCCATGGGATTTTCCGATTATTTTCTGATTGTATGGGATTTCATCTTATTTGCGCGTAAAAACAATATTTATGTGGGTCCCGGAAGAGGCAGTGCAGCCGGTTCTCTGGTTGCTTATTGTCTTGGAATTACCCACGTAGACCCGATCCGTTACAATTTGCTGTTTGAACGGTTCTTAAACCCGCAACGTATCACGATGCCTGACATTGACGTAGACTTTCCGGACAACAAACGTGACGATGTAATTGCATATGTCATCCGGAAATACGGTGAAGAACACGTCTGCCGTATCATTACATTCGGTACTTTCGGTGCCAAACAGGTTTTGAGAGACGTAGGGAAGGTTTTATCTGTTCAGACAAGAATGATTGATGCTCTGATCAAAACCATTCCTAACGACCCTAAAATCACTCTGAAAGAGGCTTATACACAATCCAAGAACTTCCGTGAGCTTGTGCATTCCGATCCGGTATATGTAAAACTTCTGCAACAGGCACAGCCGCTGGAAGGCTTACCACGACACAGGTCCGTTCATGCCGGCGGTGTTGTGCTTTCCGGAAAACCGTTGCATGACGTTGTTCCTTTGATACGTATGGATACCAACACGGTAGCAACCCAGTATTCCAAGGATTACATAGAACCGTTAGGTCTGATTAAAATGGATTTCTTAAGTCTGAGAAATCTGACGACAATTGATGAAATCGTACAGGAAATTCAACTTCATACACCATTGGATATTCTGAAAATTCCTCTGAACGATCCGAAAACATATACGTTGTTGTCAAACGCGGATACCGTCGGTGTATTCCAGTTGGAAACGGAAGGTATGAAGGAGTTGTTGCGAAAACTGAAGCCGCAGACATTCGATGAAATCGCCGCTTGTCTGGCGTTATATCGTCCGGGGCCAATGGAAAACATTCCGGTCTATCTTAAGAACCGTCAGAATCCGTCAGGCATTACATATCCGCATGAAGATTTAAAACCAATTCTCCAGGAAACATACGGTGTCATTGTATACCAGGAACAGATTATGCAGATTTCTCAGAAAATGGCTGGATTTTCCCTTGCAAAAGCAGATATTCTGCGTAAAGCCATGAGCAAAAAAGACGAATCCATTCTGACAGGTCTGAAAGAAGAATTCATTGCCGGTTGTATCGCAAACAAATATGACAGTAAAATAGCCCATTCGATTTATGATTTGATTCTGAAATTTGCAGATTACGGTTTCAACAAGTCTCATTCCATCGTCTATTCACTGGTTGCCTATCAAATGGCATATCTGAAGGCGAATTTTCCGCTGACGTTCTATCGTTCTTTACTGAACAGTGCAATCGGAAGGGAAGATAAACTACAGGACTATATTCAGGAAATCAAGCAAAAAAACATTAAGGTGTATCCGCCGGACATTATGAAGAGCACCAACCAGTTCGAAATTACCGATGACGGCTTGCTGATTCCGTTAAGCTGTATCAAAGGCGTCGGGGCAACCGTCTGCAAAACCGTATTAGGTACCCGTAGCCTTCATCCGTTTACGGATTATATTGATACCGTCGTATACCTGCAAAACAACAAGATGAATACCGGGCTTATCGAAACGGCAATTTCTGCCGGTGCGTTTGACTGTTTCAATCTCAGCCGGACAACCATGAAAGAAAACATCGCAAAGATTCTGCAATACGCACAGCTTGTCAAAGTGGAAGACAACGGACAGTCCGCTTTTGATTTCGGTCTGGTTCCGAAGCCGGCACTTACGACATATGCCGATTCTTCTGTTGATAACATGAACAAACAATACGATGCTCTGGGATTCTATCCGGGACAACATCCGATTGAATACGTTAAAAAGATTCATGATATTCATGCCATGACTATAAAATATGCTGCCAATACACGTGGCGAAGTCAGTGTATTCGTTCAGATTTCCAAAATAAAAGAGCATCGGACAAAAAAAGGGGAAATTATGTGTTTTGCGGTTGGCGTCGACGAAACCGGAAGCATGGATTTTGCGATAATGCCAAACACATACAATCGTTACCGTACGATTCTGTACAAAGGAAACTACCTGTTGATTAACGGAAAGATAGAAGACAGGAATTCCTGTTTGGCACAAAATATGATAGAATACAAACTAAAGTAAAGGAGGAATCCGATGACCAGAATATTAATTGCTGATGACGAACTGAAAATCCGGGAAGTCATCAAGGAATACGGAAAAGTCAACGGCTATACCGTAATTGAAGCCAATGACGGACAGGAAGCTGTTGAATTGTGTGAAAAAGAACATTTTGACCTCGTAATTCTCGATATTATGATGCCGCGTATGGACGGATTTACCGCCTGCAAGCAGATTCATACAAAAACGAACGTACCGATTATCATGTTGTCGGCACGAACCGAAGAATACGACAAGTTATACGGATTTGACCTGGGAATTGACGATTACGTTACCAAACCGTTCAGTCCGAAGGAGTTAATGGCACGGATCCGGGTAATTCTGGACCGCCATCAGACAAAACCTTCCAAGGGTCTTGAATTTGAAGGTTTGTGTGTCAATCCGACCGCCCACACCGTGACGGTGAATCATGAAGAAGTCAAACTGACTAATAAAGAATTTGAATTGTTGGTATATCTGATGTCCAACAAAAACGTAGCGCTGTCCAGAGAACGATTACTGGATGACGTATGGGGGTTCGATTATTACGGTGATGACCGTACAATCGATACGCATATCAAGATGCTCCGTCAGAGCATCAGACAATACGGTGAACGAATCGTTACCGTTAGAGGGGTAGGGTATAAATTTAATGCAGATTAAAAAGACAGGTACATTCCAGAGTATGCGTTTCAAAACCTGGGTGTACTATGTCTTTTTTTCCGTCTGTATCTTAAGTTTACTGTTGCTGATTCAGGTTGTTTTATTTGAACCCGTATACAAAAACAGCAAGATGAAAGAAGCAACCAATGTGGTGAATCAGCTGGCTCAGCATACCGACGATGATGAGTATCTTCAGCAGACCGTAATCAACAACGACGGTTGTGCGGTAATCGTTACAAGCAGTAAAATGCGAAAAGGGATAGACTCTCTTGGTGTATCCTGTCTGATCTATCACGACGGGAAAGTGAATTCCGATTATCTGAATGCCCTGAAAGACAGTGAAACCGGTGAATTAAGTCTTATGGCAACCGTCAACGATACAACGGAAATGCTCATATACGGAAAGAAATTTACCAACGAAAAAGGAAAATCCTATTACGTATTGTTCAATACACCAATTCAGCCGGCGAAATCAACGGTTGCGATGTTACGTACCGAATTGATTTACATTTCCGGTATTGTCCTGTTGTTATCATTGTTTATGTCCCTGTATTTTTCACACAGATTGTCAAAACCGGTTATTGAAATGACGCATGAAGCAAGGAAGCTGAGTACCGGAAATACCGATGTACAATTCAAACACGGTGAATTCAAGGAAATGAATGACCTCGCGGATACGCTGAACTTCGCCAGTCATGAACTCGGTCAGATTAACGAATTACGAAAAGATCTGATCGCAAACGTTTCGCACGATATCAAGACCCCGTTAACAATGATTACCGCATATGCCGAAATGATCCGGGATATTTCCGGTGATAACGAAAAGAAGCGTAACGAACATCTGGAAGTCATTTTACAGGAAAGCGAATATCTGAACCGTCTGGTCAGTGATATGCGCGATTTGTCAATCCTGCAATCCGGACAGGTACAGTTGTATGAAGAAAACTTTGATCTCGGAAGTGTCATCCGGGAAGCTGCCTATAAATTCAAAACCATTACAAAATCCGAAAACATTAATATTGAACTGCACGTGGAACCGGAACTGGTTGCTTATGGAGATAAGTTTAAAATACTTGAAGTTTTATACAATTTTATTGGAAACGCCATCAAGCATTACGGAGATGACCGTACCATCGTGGTAAACGCCTTCCGTCAGCCAAAAGGGTGGATCCGGGTAGAAGTTATCGACCATGGTACCGGCATTCCCCACGAGGCATTAAACCACATCTGGGAACGGTATTACAAAACGGATAAAAGTTATCAGCGTGCACATAGCGGCACCGGTCTGGGTCTGGCAATATCCAAAGCCATTCTGGATGCCCATCATTGTGAATACGGTGTAGACAGTGTTTTACAGAAAGGATCGACGTTTTATTTTCTGATTGCGGAAGCAAAACTGGATTAGAAGGGAAGTAGTTTAATATGTTAGCGGTATTTGTGAATATGCTGGCTGTCATTGCCGGCGGAACCATCGGCTTGTTTATGAAAAAAGGAATCAGAGCAGAAACCGACAAAGCCATTCATACCTGTATGGGATTGGCTTTGCTGGTAATGGGGATGGGTTCCGCACTGGAAAGCACAAATGCGATGATTATGATTGTCTGTGCAGTCGTTGGTGTTATCATCGGCGAATGGATCGATATTCACGGAAAAATGGAACAACTGTCGCTATGGGTGGAAAAAACATTTGCGAAGGACGCAAAAGTATCATTCGCAAAGGGATTTCTGAATTCCACTTTGTTGTTTTGTGTCGGTTCCATGTCCATTGTCGGATCCATCGAAGCCGGTTTGTCGCACGAATACACCACAATCTTTACGAAGTCATTGCTTGACTTTGTTGCGGCGATTATAATGGCCAGTACATTAGGAATCGGCGTTCTTGGTTCTGCCGCTTCCATCTTTATATATCAGGGAGGTATTACCGTTCTGGCATCCTTTATCGGGCAGCTGCTTACAACACCGATGATTACCGATATCAGTGCCGTCGGCGGCTTATGTATCATGGCTCTCGGATTTAATTTTATCCGTAATGAACAGATTAAAGTAGCCAATATGATTCCCGGTATTTTCCTTCCGGTTCTGGTTCATATAGTATTACCGTATCTTTCACAGATTCTCTCATTCTTTTAGGAAACGAGTCCTTCTTTTATATAGAAAGAGTATAGAAGGAGGACTTTTCTTATGAAGAAAATCGTATGCAGTCTTTTGGTTATCATCTCATCCTATATTTATCCGCTACGTTATAAAATACCGGTAAAACAGGTATGTAAAGTCGTGAAAACGCTATAAGAAAAAGAAGGGGCACTGTTCTGTCCCTTCTATCCGTTTTTACTGAATTGAGAATTGTACAGTTCGGCATAGAATCCGTTTAATTCCATTAATGATTCATGAGTTCCCTGTTCAATGACGTTTCCCTCGTTCATTACAAGAATCAGATCCGCATTCCGTATCGTAGACAATCGGTGTGCAATGATAAACGAAGTCTTTCCTCTCATTAATTCATCCATTGCTTTCTGTACCAGTTCCTCGGTACGGGTATCAACATTCGACGTTGCTTCATCAAGAATTAAGAAAGGAGACCCTTCAATCATTCCTCTGGCAATTGTCAGCAACTGTTTCTGACCTTGTGATACCGAATCGGAATCATCGATCCGAGCATCCAATCCGCCCGGTAACGAACGTACAAAGTGATCAATACCTACGGTTTTCAATACTTTCCAAATTTCTTCATCCGTTACGTTCTTTTTAGAGAACGTTAAGTTTTCTTTCACCGTACCGTCAAACAACCAGGTATCCTGTAAAACCATCGTAAACAACGAATGAATGGCTTCTCTTGATAATTGTGTTGTCGGGATTCCGTCAATGCAGATACTACCGCTGTTGATTTCATAGAACTTCATCAATAAGTTTACCAGTGTTGTTTTTCCGGCACCGGTAGGACCTACAATCGCAATCTTCTGTCCCGGTCTGGCATCACAGCAAAAATCCTTGATAATTGTTCTGGTTTCGTCATAACCGAATTGTACGTGTTCAAAGGAAATACGGCCTTCGATATGTTCCGGTTTATGAACCAGACCGGTTTCATCGCTCATCTCCGGTTCATTTAAAAATCCGAATACCCGTTCACTGGCAGCTACTACGGATTGCATATTCTGCATCGCCGATGCTATCTGACTTAACGGATTCGTAAACTGTCGGACGTAAACCACAAAAGCAACAATTACACCGAATTTAATGGAACCGTTCAGTACCAGAAGAGCACCGATTACACATACGGCAACATATCCGAAGTTACCGACAAAAGACATGAACGGTTGCATCAGCCCTGACAAAAACCGGCTTTTCATGTTGCAGGAATACAATCCCTCATTCAACTCGTCAAACGTATTGACGGCACTCTTTTCTCCGTTATAAGCTCTGACAATCATTTGTCCGGAATACATTTCTTCAATATGTCCGTTCAGTTTTCCCAGTTGTTTCTGCCGTTCGTTAAAATATTTCTGTGATTTGCCTAAAATCGCAAACATGAATACGAACCCGATAACGGAAGATCCGATAGCAGTAAGAGCCATAACCCAGTTAGTAAGAAACATCATGGTCAGAGCTCCGATAAACAATGTTACAGACGAAACAAGTTCACCGAAACTTCCGTTCAGATGCTGTGCCATGGTATCCACGTCATTTGTAATCCGTGACAAAATGTCTCCCATCTCGTGATTATCAAAATACTTCAAAGGCAGTCTGTTGATTTTTGAAGCTATTCTGCTGCGTAATTCGTTTGCATACTTATTGGATATTGTCGCAAACAGGAAAGTCTGGATATATCCGAACAGGGAAGAAGCAAAATACATACATACAAGAATGATCGCCAGACTTGTGATTGTATCCATATTAACAGTCGTTGAGATTCCATCCGTTATAGCATTGACAATCTTTGACAGATAATCAGGGGATAATACCGAAATGATATTACAGATTGCCGCCAAAACCAGAGATAGCAGTAATGCCGGCAAGTACTTCCTCATATCCGCTAAAAGATGTCCGAAAGATTTGGAGAAATCGGCCGGTTTTTCCTGCGTCTTCATGTTTCTAGGCATTCTCCAGTTCCTCCTTTGATAATTGTGAATAGGCGATTTCCTGGTATACCTTACAGTTTTCCAGTAATTCCCTGTGCGTTCCGATACCGACGCATTTTCCTTCATCCAGAACAACAATCTGGTCAGCGTGCAGGATTGTTCCGATTCTCTGGGCAACAATGAGTACAATGGAATCCTGAGCAGTTTCTTTTAATTTTGTACGTAACAGGGAGTCCGTTTTATAGTCCAGAGCACTGAAGGAATCATCAAACAGATAGATTTCCGGTTTTCTGGCAATCGCACGGGCAATAGACAAACGTTGTTTCTGGCCCCCGGAAACGTTTGTTCCGCCACGGGCAATGTGTGAATTCACACCGTCTTCCATCTCTGCAACGAATTCTGAAGCCTGTGCGATATCCAGGGCATTACATATTTCATCCAAAGAAGGGGACATACCTTCTTTTTCACCGAACGCAACATTGTACGCAACAGTTCCGTTGAACATAAAAGCTTTCTGAGATACATAACCGACCTTATTATGTAAGGCATTCAGTGTATAATCCCTGATATTGATACCATCCAACAGAATCTTACCTTCGGTAACATCATAAAAACGAACGATCAGATTCAGTAGGGTAGATTTGCCGCTTCCGGTAGAACCGATAATCGCAATTGTCTGACCTTGCTTTGCGGAAAAACTGATGTCCTGTAAAACATTTTCATCAGAATCCGGATAATGAAATGAAACGTGATCGAATACCAGATCATGTGTAACAGTTCCGGACGAGCTGATTTCTCCGTTCAACACATCAATCGGTTCGTCCAATACTTCGTTAATACGGTCTGCACTGATCTTTGCCCTCGGAATGAACATAAAAATCATCGCAATCATCAGAAAAGATGAAATAACCTGCATACCGTAACTCGAGAAAACGACGATATTGCTGAACAACGTCAGCCGGTCTGTCACATTTGCCGCCTCAATAAGGATTGCACCAAGGAAATATATACCGATTTGCAAAAAATGCATCACAAAGTTTATGGAAGGGCTCATTAATGCCATTACACGCTGATTAAACAATTGCGTCTTTGTCAGTTCCTCATTTACGGCATTAAACCGGTCTTCCTGATACGTTTCGGCATTAAAAGCACGGATCACACGGATTCCGGTGAGATTTTCTCTTGTAACACCATTCACTTTGTCTATCAGTTTCTGAACTTTCGCAAATCTTGGAATAACGATAAGAAAAATGGTACTTACAATCACCAGAAGAACAACGACACAACCGAATGTCAGTAAACTCAGCTCTGATGATTTATCCAGGATTTTCAGGATTGCCCAAACGGCCATAACCGGTGACTGGATGATGATGATTAATCCAAGGGAAGTCATCATTTCCATCTGGTTCACATCATTGGTTGTCCGGGTAATCAGGGAACTGGTCTGAAATTTTTTGATTTCTTCCGATGAAAACGTCATAACCTTATGAAAGATTTCTTTACGTAATGTCATGGAAAAATGACTGGATACATATGCTGTACAAAATCCGTTGATAACCGATATCAGTAAGGTTCCGAGTGCACACAACAACATGTACAAACCTTGCTGAAGTATCTGACTCATTGTGGAACCCGGTGTCTTTATCAATTGTGTAATTGTACTCATATAACCCGGCATCTGCAGACTTAATCCAACCTGAGCCAGTATCAATACGCAGGTTATCAACATATACGTGATATCTTTACGGTCCAGATAGCGTAATATTTTTATCATTTTCTACCTCCGTTCGTTTATGTTTAAAACTACTGTTATTTGTTTTATAACAATTATATAAATTGTATGTTAACAATGAAAGTAATGCAATAATATCATTTGTTTTGAAAGGATAGAGGAACAACGTGTACGTGCGTACTTAATATATCAATTACTATCAATATTATGACGTTTTGATATTCGTTTTGTTCAAAACCGGCGTTATACATTTATGTTCGGAAGGGGAGAATACGAATTATACCGTATCTGTTTTGCAAACATCTGTAACATAACTTCCTCGGAAGATTTACGTAAAAAATATAATCAACAGAATATAATTTCATACATACATTACACAAGATCTGTCTTTGTTTAAATCAAGGCAGTTGTAAGAAACCAGAAATATTATCAATTGATTAATTACTTCGCATAATGTATATTATGTATCTTTTAAATACAGAAAATAAGGTTACCCCATCTAATAACGTATTGAACCACAATTTCTTTGATACGTTGTTTTTTTACTCATATTCTTTATATAATTCATCCGTTTTTTCCTTGTACGATCAAATGTATATTTTATACGGATTTTAATCCGCTCTGAATTATATATATGAAATACAGACCCTCTCATTGAACGTTTTATGTATCATTATCCGCAAATTACAGGAAAACGTCGTCTGATGACCTCTTATGCAATCCCTTTGATCCGTGTTTCGTGTAAGTCTTAAATGAAGCTGTTTATTTGGAAATCAATGGATAATATACCTAAATACCTGTCAGACGGATGCCTGTCTGGCACAAACCGTGTTTTTGACAAAACCGTATGTTATATATCCTCTAAATCTACATAATAAAAGAGCAGCACAACGACTGCCCTTCTCTACTTGTGAATTTTTCACAAATTAATTCAGATAATCCAATACGGATTCCCCGTATTCCGGAGCCGTAACTTCGAAGTTATCCGCTACGGTTGCACCGACTTCCGCAAACGTTTCACTTAACGGTAATAAGCCGAATCCTTTCATACTCGGGCTATAATACAATACCGGAACCATTTCTCTTGTATGGTCCGTACCCGTATGCGTCGGATCATTTCCGTGGTCTGCCGTAACGATAATCAAATCATCCTCGTTCATCAGACTCATCAGTTCACCCAGATTGGCATCGAAGATTTCCATTTCCTTCGCATATCCTTCCGGATTTCTTCTATGTCCCCATAAAGCATCAAAATCAACCAGATTGACGTAACACATTCCGGTAAAATCCGTCTTAGCGATATCAATGGTTTGCTTCATACCATGGTCAGAAGATTTGGATTTATGCGTCTGGGTAACACCCTGACCATTAAAGATATCATTAATCTTTCCGACAGCAATCACATCGTATCCGCCCTCTTGCAGGCTATTCATTACCGTCTTGCCATGCGGACTCAGTGCATAGTCATGACGATTGCTTGTACGAGTGAAATCTTCCGCACAAGTACCGATAAACGGTCTGGCAATGATTCTTCCTACTCGCCATTCTTCTTTCATTGTGATATCTCGGGCAATTTCACAGCATCGGTATAATTCATCCAGACCGAACGTAGGTTCATGACCGCAGATCTGTAATACACTGTCAGCAGACGTATAAACAATCATATCGCCCGTTTTTACGTGATGCTCGCCCAGTTCCTTGATGATTTCCGTACCGGAAGCACTCTTATTGCCTACAATACCGTGACCTGTTCTTGCTGACAGTTCATCAAGCAATTCCTGCGGGAAACCGGTATCAGTGAAGGTTTTGAACGGTGTGCTGACTTTTAATCCCATCATTTCCCAATGGCCTGTCAGCGTATCCTTACCATTGGAAATTTCCATGCATTTACCGTAGTATCCGATACATTCCTGTAACGGTTCACAGCCGGAAATCGGATGAAGATTACCGTACCCTATTTTCTGCAGATTCGGCAGATGTACACCCCCTACTGCCTTTGCGGTATGACCGATGGTATCTGTCATGACGTCTCCGTAACATGGAGCATCCGGTTCTGCACCGCATCCTACAGAGTCAATAACAATCGTGAAAATTCTCTTGTACTTTTTCATTGTGTGTCCTTCTTTCTAGCCCGTGGAAAGTACGAATCATACGAGTCATGAAGTCGTTTGCTCTCTACGTGCGTATATATTTGTGTTGTCGATATATCACTGTGTCCCAGAAGTTCCTGGACCATTCTTAAATCCGCATTTCCTTCCAGTAACTGCGTCGCAAAAGTATGCCTGAGCGTATGGCAGGATATATCTTTTTGAAAGCCTAATTCCAGTTGCTTTTTACGTAATGTACGGTCAAGTCCGACACGGGAACACGGATTTCCGCGGCTTGTCAGAAATACCAAATTGGTACGCTTCGGTGCTTTATCCGCCCTGGTCGGGCGAACTTCCTGCAAGTACCGTTTAACCCAGTAAAGTGCAACATCTCCAATCGGTACATATCGTTCCTTATTTCCTTTACCGACAACCTG
Source organism: Erysipelotrichaceae bacterium (assembly GCA_021442745.1). Taxonomy (GTDB): domain Bacteria; phylum Bacillota_I; class Bacilli_A; order Erysipelotrichales; family Erysipelotrichaceae; genus RGIG4607. The sequence goes on from JABUSI010000257.1 coordinate 22,246, forward strand.
TACCATCTGCTGTTCCTGATGCAACTGAGTGACTGTAAGAGCAGTAATCTCCCCTACCCGTAACCCGCTCGAAAACATCAGTTCAAACAACGCACGTTCCATAATTCCCTGCGGTGTATCTTCAAAAGATTCCAGCAAGGCGGTTACTTCATTCAAAGAAAGATAACTCGGTAAATGATCCTTATTGACATGCAGTTTGATTCCGACCGTTGGATCCGATTGTGTTTCATCCTGTATCATCAGGAACCGATAGAAACTCCGGACAGTTGTCAGATCGTGTGCCACAGAGCTCTTTTTATTCGTTTCCAGACGATATTTCAGATATTCCTCAATATCTCTTCCGCTGACACACAAACAATCGTCTATGCCCTTTGCACGCGCCCATTCAATAAACCGATCCAGATTCTGCCGGTAACTGACAACGGAAAGAACCGCTTTGGTATCCACGATACTGATATAGCGTATATAATCTTTCCTTGCTTCATCCCATTGCATGAAATCACCATATTTAGTATAACATAGTTTTCTGTAATTAAAGTAAGTATATTCATGGTATACTTATATCGGTAGTTAGGAGTGAAAACATGAAACATTATGATGTTGCCATTATCGGTGCCGGACCCGGCGGAATCTTCAGTGCTTACGAATTGGTAAAGCAGAATCCGGATTTAAAAATCGCTGTATTTGAAGGCGGATACGAACTGGAAAAACGGAAGTGTCCGATTGACGGGATTAAAGTTAAATCCTGTGTGAATTGTGCCAGTTGTTCCATCATGAAAGGCTTTGGCGGTGCCGGAGCATTCTCCGACGGAAAATATAACATCACCAACGATTTCGGTGGTACTTTGCATGAAAAAATCGGTAAAGATACAGCTATGGAACTGATGCGATACGTTGATGATATCAATATGCGATATGGTGGAGAAGGAACCAGAATGTTTTCTACCGGAAATACGAAGTTCAAGAAAATCTGTATTCAGAACAAACTGCATTTACTGGATGCGTCCGTACGTCATCTTGGTACGGATATCAACTATGTTGTTCTGGAAAATCTGTACAATGAATTAAAGGATAAAATTGATTTCTTCTTCCATAACGAAGTAGAAACTGTCGATATTGACGAACTAGGATACTGCATTCATGGTGCCAACGCTTCCTGTACCGCAAAATACTGTATCATTTCCGTAGGCAGAAGCGGCAGCAAGTGGATGGAAGGAATCTGTAAGAAACTTAATATACCTACCCTTTCCAACCGCGTGGATTTGGGTGTCCGCGTAGAACTGCCGGCAGTTGTATTCTCTCATCTTACCGATGAACTGTATGAAAGCAAAATCGTATACCGTACGGAAAAGTTTGAAGATGAAGTACGTACCTTCTGTATGAATCCGAACGGTATTGTGGTAAATGAAAACACGAACGGTATCATTACGGTTAACGGACACAGTTACGAAGGTGACAGTCTGAAAACAGACAATACCAATTTTGCACTGCTGGTATCCAAGAAATTCTCTGAGCCGTTCAAGGACAGTAACGGATATGGAGAAAGCATTGCCCGCTTATCCAATATGTTAGGAGGAGGCGTACTGGTGCAAAGGTTCGGCGATCTGACAAGAGGTCGTCGTACCAACGAAACACGTCTGGCAAAATCAACGGTACGTCCTACGCTGAAAGCCACTCCGGGCGACCTGAGCCTGGTACTTCCGAAACGAATCCTGGATGGTATTATCGAAATGATTTATGCACTGGATAAAATCGCACCGGGTACCGCAAACGACGACACTCTTCTGTACGGTGTGGAAGTCAAATTCTACAACATGGAAGTCAACGTAGACAACCATCTGGAAACCCACCACAAAGGTTTATACATCATCGGAGACGGCAGCGGAATCACCCATTCCCTGTCACATGCATCCGCATCCGGCGTATTTGTTGCCAGAGACATTGTATCCAAATAACAAACAAGCTGTGAGCCCGGGAAAATCCCTGATTCACAGCTTTTTTCATTACTTTTTACTTGCTTCAAACTGCTCCAGTAAAGACGGTGCATTCTTTGTCAGTTTCTTGATTGTAAGATCCTGTGCCTTGTCGTTGGCAAGACGCAGATTGTTCTCACTTCTTGTCAGATTGTCTTTTACTTTCTGCAAATTACTGATTGCTTTATCGATTTCGTCAATCGCTGCATCGAACTGCCCTTTTGCGAGATTGAAATTCCTGCTGAATCCTTTTTTGAATTCTTCCATATTCTCTTCAAAGTTGGTGATATCTACCGATTGACTTCTCAGAAAACTGATTTCTTTTTTATACGCCAGAGAATTCATAGCCGTATTTCTCAGAATGGTAATCATAGGAATGAAAAACTGAGGACGAATGACATACATTTTTTCATATTTATAAGATACGTCTACAATACCATGATTGTACAGTTCGCTATCCATCTCCAGCATGGAAACCAAAACCGCAAACTCACAATTTTTGTTGATACGATCTTTATTCAGTTTATTGAAATGATCCTCATTCTTTTTCTTCTTCTCAGTATCATCCATTTGATTTTTCATCTCAAACATGATGGAAACAATCTCATTTCCGTCATCATCCGATTCACGGTATATGAAATCGCCTTTCGATCCTTCGGCAGAGTCATTATCTTTACCGAAGAACACGTTTTTCCCGAACAAAGGCCGCAATTTCTCAAATTCGGTACTGCAGTGCACTTCCAGAGATTCTCCTACCATCTTTGTAGATTGCCGTACTTTGAAATCTTTATATTGAGCAATGACTTCATCTTTCTGCGACAACTGTTGTTCATATGATGTTTTCAGCACAAGAAGCTGTCTTTCGTTTTCGGCCGTACTGTTTTCAAGTTTATTACTCAATATCGCAATCTCGCTGTCCTTGGCAGACATTAAGGACTGTACGTCCAAACTGTGTTTTGATTTCAGCAATTCCAACTGATGATTCAGGTTTGCCAGTTCCATTTCTTTCTGCTGGATTTTTGCGACATACTTCTTTTCTTCATCATTACGAACAGAAGCTTCCAGACCGGCATTCTTATTGGTCAGATCGGAAATCATCTGATCTTTTTGTGCCAGTTGTTTATCGAACGCGTTTTGCTGGGTAAGTTTTGCATTTTCCAGTTCGGAACGAAGCCGTCTTTCAAATTCTTCTTCCCGGTGTTTCAATTCATCATTAAATTCTTTGTCACGGACCTGTTTCAGAATCGAATCGTAGAAGAACGGGTAAAAATCATCCGTTATACGGTAAGAGTCCTTCTGAAGAAACAGTACAAAAAATATCTGAATCATTAAAAGGTGAAAAAAATGTTAATTGGGGTACTTCAAAATTAGAAGAATATGGAGGTTTAGATGTTTTATTTGAAGCAGTAGAGATGAATAAAACACAAGAAGATGTTGCCAATGAACTTGGCATATCTGTTGGTGCTATTGTATCTTATTTACATGCAAGAGGTTATTCCTGGATAAAATTAAGGAAAGCAGTAACTCGTGCTAAAAAATATGGGGTTATAGATGAGAAGGGAGGTTTAAATTTTCTAATGAGTTGTATTGAAGATGGAAAAACTCAAGAAGATATCGTGAAAGAATTGAAATTAAATACGGTTAGTAGTATTCATACTTATCTTAAATATGAAGATTATACTTGGGCAAAATTAATAGAAGAGGTATTCGGTTATGAAAGAAGGTCCCTTATAGATGATTTTGGTGGTTTGAACTTTTTAAAGGAGTGTATTAGAGATGGAAAAACTCAGGTGGCTGTTGCAAAAGAAATTGGAATTGCCAGTACAAGTCTTGAATCTTATCTTAAAAC
>JABUSI010000405.1 GCA_021442745.1 Erysipelotrichaceae bacterium
CGAAACAACTGGTTCCTCCATGTCAAACAACTGGTTTTCACTTGAAACAACTGGTTCCTGTGTTTTAAACAACTGGTTTTCGCTCGAAACAACTGGTTCCTCCATGTCAAACAACTGGTTTTCATTCGAATTACTTATATGGACATAGTTTAGATTGTATAGCGTAACTTGAAACGATACCATATCAGAGTAAAACTTTGGTTTTAGAGCAGCAGTGTAATTGTACGCGGAGTAATAAGCTTCCGTTATTTTTTTGAAGCCACTTCCCTGTCTTTCCATATATCCGATGCGACCAAAAATATCAGCTAATACCGGATTACGACGAGTGGAAGAGATGTTCGAAATATCCCGTTCTTGTACCCGTGTACCATCAGCCATTCCTCCAGGAGAATATATTGTCAATCGGTCATCATATATATCTATATGAACTTCGCTTCCTGGAATTGTGTAATCTCTATGAATTAACGCATTAACCAATGCTTCAAACACACTTCGGTCGCAATAGTCTGGCATTTCGATCCTGGAGTTTGAAGTTTTTTTCCACATCGTCTTCATATTCCGCTTTACGAATCTCATCCCCTCGTTCAGAAGAATAATAAGACTTCCTGTATACTCCTCACTATCAAGCGCATCTATCATACCACTGCTTTTATCCAATCCATTCCACCGAGTACAAAACAAACGGGACTGTTTGATTGGAGACTGATCCGCCATCAATGCTCCGGCATTAGTCAGTTTTCCGCTTGAATCACGCATATCAAAGGAATCAAACAATTTATCATTCATACTGTTTCCTGTCCATGTTTTATATTGTTCCCGCATCTTTGAAAACGAAAAATCCTTGAACTCGTATTCAGAAATCAGCATATCATAAGTGCGATTCATACCTTTAAGAAGCAGTTGATTCAAAACGTAATTCGGTGCAATTACACTTTCGTTTCCTATTCGTATATATGCTTCCATGACGCCATCTGCCTTATAATAAAAAGGTGTGGTTTTCCCTGGCAAAACAGTAAGAATCAACAAATCCTTACCACCTGTTCTCTCTGGTGTCAGAACGAAATCGGGAAAAGGAGTAATACGTTCTTTAATCATACGACTAATCGTTTCTGCATCTTCCTGCGCACTCCCTAGTCCGATAATATCTCTTTCATCAGACACTCCGAAAATCATGGCTCCTCCGACTCCATTCGCAAAAGCACTGACGCTCTTAAGCCAACTCTTCGGTTTTTTAGTTTCCAACGCAACCTTAAAGTCGCATTCCGTAGCTTCTGAAATCCACTTGCCCGTCATGCTTTCAGCCTCCTTTCTGATTTACTTTTTTCATGCATTTCCCTTATACATATTTACAATACGAGAGAGTGCATGAATTCCTAACAAGCGGATATACTCTTATCGAATACAGTTTCAAATTAAACCCATCATTTTTTTATTGCCAAAAAGAGTTGTGTGCACGTACTCCGTAGCAATCAATCGCCGTTAACATTCGGACAACATTTTTCAGAAGAAACAACATCTGCACGAAAAAGGATTGAGCTTGCCACTCAATCCTTGTTTTCTATTTGCGGGATGCCTTTTCGGCAGCTCTCTTGTCGTTGATGATCTTCACGTGTTCGTCATCAATTAAAGTGACACCGTTTTCCTTTGCCCAGGTGATACAGCCGTTTAATACCGTCTTTAAGAACGGACGAGGAACCTTTACGAAGTTCTTCAGTGCGGCATCGGTAAACTTGATATCCGGATCACACCGGTTAGCGGCATAGCGGATGGATTCCATATCGGCTTCTTTCGGAGCCGGAATCGGTTCTGCCACCGGTTTGGACCACTTCGGGAACGGGGTATACCAGAAGTTTGTGGAATCACGATAACCGTAATCAACCGGAACCGGAGGGAAATCCTTCTTGGTTACACCGTTGATAATCGCATTGTAATACCGTTCCTTCATTAAAATCTTATCGATGTACAGAATCATATGTGCACCGTATTTGGACGTAATACCATTGAAGTCGTTATATGGACCAGGGTGTCCGTCGTCAATGTCTTCTACGTTGAACTTACCGGCATTTTCCAGATTCACTGCCCAGGTACATTCAAATACCTGATACGCATCGGTTAACACTTCCGGACGATTCGGGTCGTTCGGATCGGCTTGTCCCTTTTCCGTAGCGAACTTGAAATCCTTCATTTTTTCAGCAGAAGGTCCCGGATATCCCAGACGGACGGCTTCCTTAAACGTTTCTTTTTCATCCGTGATGAAATTCAACGCACACTTGTGTGTTCTCAGAAGGTTCTGACAGGTGTTGGATGTGTTCCGGCATTCCAGAACCATCGCATAACGACCTTTCCCGGCAATGTAATACGGGAAACACAAGGAATACGAACCTACGTTCAGACTTCCGTCAGGGTTTACCGTGGATACGCAAACCGTTGGCATCGGGAAGAATGAGGAGGTCTGATAAAAATTATCTACAATTCTCAGATCTTTGAAACTGCTCATAAATTATCACCTCGCGTATATTATCTCACACCTTGCATATAAGATAAAGAAAAACGGCTCATCAGCCGTTTATATCTTTGTTGTTGATGATGGAGTTTTCGTAGGCATGCTGAATTTCCGCTTTTGTTTCTCTTGCCATCAACAGTCCCAGTACATCCTTCGGGTTCACACCTTTATACACTACGTCATTGACCATAGCGGATATCGGCATTTCCACATGATACTTCCGGGCCAGTTCCATTGTTGCCTGCAAGGCGTTGATGCCTTCGACAACCATACCGACTTTTTCAATGGCTTCTTTGACCGGAATGCCTTGTCCGATATACAGACCGCAACGGTTGTTCCGGGAATGTTCACTGGTTGCGGTAACAATCAGATCCCCGATTCCGGCCAACCCGTTGAATGTTTTTTCATCGCACCCCATGGCATTCCCCAGTCTGCTGATTTCTGCCATTCCCCGGGTAATAATGGCTGCCTTCGCGTTATCACCGTATCCTAATCCTCTGGAAATACCGGCTGCCAGCGCAATGACGTTCTTGACCGCACCGCACAGTTCCACACCCAATACGTCCGGATTCGTATATACACGCAGACTGCCTTCGTTGAATACTTCCTGCACGTACTTTGCGACGTCTTCTTTCTCACATGCACACACAATCGTGGTCGGCATGTTCAACGCGACTTCTTCCGCATGTGTCGGACCGCTTAACGCAACAAGGTCTACATTTTTATTCACACCGTTGTTCTTCAGTTCGTCACGCATAATCTGCGTCATCGTATAATTCGTGCCCGGTTCGATACCTTTCGCAACGTCTACCAGCACCTGCCCGTCCTCGATGTAGGAAGCCGCTTTTTGCGTTGTGGAACGCACAAAGACGGATGGTACCGCAAACAATACGATATCCATTCCCTTGATGGCTTCTTCGATATTCTTGGTAAACGTAATTTCCGGACTGATTTCCATTCCCGGTAAATTCTTGTGTTTCCGTGTTTCCTGCAATTCATCAATTTCCCGGGAAATTGCGGACCAGACAGTCACCTTCCGCTTGCTGATTGCCAGATGCTGTGCCAGTGCCATTCCCCAGGTTCCGGCACCCAAAACTCCGATTTGATACATAATCGTTCCTCGCTTCTACTTATATTCACTCGTAATTCCGAAATATTCTTCCAGAGTAATCCATTTTCCTCCGTTATACAGCTTTTCTGCCAGCTCCGCACCGACATAGCGCAGATGCCACCATTCGTACATGTAACCGGTCTTGCTTTCCTTACCCTTCGGATACCTTACGATGAAACCATACTTCCAGCAGTTCTTATGAACCCACTTGGTTACGGATGTATTGTCGGAATTGTGTCCGATGGTATTTAAGTCAAACGCTAATCCGGTCTGATGTTCCGAAAATCCCGGACGGGCACTGTAACGGTCAGCCGCTGCTTTCCCGTCACGGTTCTTATACATATTGTACAATCCTTCCTGATAACCGAAAGACCGGTAACAACTGGATAAGCTGATTGTATACCCGGCATCGGCAGCCGCATTACGCATTTTCTTGAATGCACTGTACGTTTCCTTTGTCAGTCCGTTGGACGTCGCTTCCACGTATGCACCCGAGATTTCTCCCCGGGTATCTTTCGGCTTATAGGTAGAACGGATGCCATAGGTTTTGTTCACAACCAATACACCGTCAATATATACTTCCCCTTTGTCGATGACACCTTCAAAACCGTTATCGGTCACGAATTCTTCATGTTCGATATAGTTGATTGGTATCCATTGCGGATACAGATAAACCGTACCGCTTGTGGCTAAATTCTTTACGACTTCTTTGTTCTTGTAGGCAGTACCGGAACCGTCTTTTTCGGTATTCCAGCCGGTAAACTTATAGCCTTTCCGTTTGAATCCGTTCGCCGATAACGTACAGGCTTTATTGTACGTACACGTATTGTCTTTGGTAGACCCGCTGCTTGCCTTATATCCGACATATACAATGTCATAGGTATTTGCCTTGTAACGGGCATAATAGGTCTTGCTGCCGGTGGTACCTTTTGTAATTTTGGTAACTTTGGTTGTCCAGTTTTCGTTGGTGTACCATCCTGAGAATGTATAACCGGTACGTTTCGGCTTCGGCAAAGACCAGTCTGCACTGGTTACCGTATACCTGGAAACCGGTTGTTCCCCGGTGGTATCAAACCGATATGCCGTATTTTCCAGCGTAGCATCGGTGAAATATCCCTTATTCAAATCATAGGATATCGTATAGGTTTTCTTTTTCCATTGGGCATATAAGGTAATCTTGCTTTTGGTTGTCATGTTGATGACTTCCTGCCCGTCTTCATAGAACGTACCGCTTCCGTCCGCCTGTGTATTCCAGCCGACGAAAGAATAGCCTTTACGCTTGAACGTATTGGACGGCAATGTATATGTTCTGTTCCGTTTGTAGGTCGGATCCTTCATAGATCCGGAGGTTGCCTTGTTCGGCATAAAGATGACCTGATACTTTTCTTTTGCCCATACGGCATACAGGGACATATCAGATTGAACGGTAATTTCCTGCCCGTCTTCATAGAAAGTTCCGCTGAGATCCTCTTCGGTATTCCAACCAAGGAACAGATAATTCGTTCGGCTAAATTCGTTTTTATTTAACGTACACGTTCCCTCGCATACCTGCGGGCTCATGGTTCCCGAGGTTGCCTTTGGAGCATAGAAGGAAATCGTATACTGATTCTCTTCCGCAAACACCGGCACGGTCAGAAGACACACTATACACAACAAGGAAATCATTGTCTTTTTCATACCTATCACCCGACTCTATTATACACGTTTTCGTCTGTTGTTCCTAACTTGTGTAAAACGTACCGTTATTTTTATATTTAATTGTCCGCCATTGGCGTACAAGGTATATAATAGAAACAAGGAGGAAACAAAATGAAAAAAATACTATGTCTGTGTCTGGCTCTTTTGTTAGTGGGCTGCGGGGCAAACAATACCCCACAGGAAACAACGGAACCGGATTCTCAGGAAGAACAGTTGTCTGCCTGCGAATATTTCGTCATGACATTCTCAAAACCGGAAGCCGAAACATACTACATCACCTGGTTGGAAGACCACAGTGATACCGTGAAAACAGCTTTAACCGATCTGGATCCGGCTTTTGCGGAAAAGATTCAAAACTGGGTTGTATGTCTGAATCCGGAAGAGTCTGACGTAACGTCCGTCAACCAGTCAACCATGCTGTACGGACTGGAAGTAAAGGAAAGCTTTACTTCTACCGTTACCCTGTACGTCTACGAAGGCGGTATCGTACGTGTTAACCACAACGGATACACATTCTATCAACTGCAATCCGAAACCACAACTGTAGAATAACTGACACAAAGAAACAGGAGTTATCGTTTGATGATAACTCCCGTTTTTTTATCTTGCAATCAAACCGTACGCTTCTGCCAGATTCACAAACACTCTCACAAATTCCGGTTCGTACATACCTCTGTCTTTGAACATCCATTCCTGAATTTCCTTCAGCGTACGCTTGCCGTCCATGTAGTTTAAGAGAACTTCATAGATTTCCGATGCTCTCCATCCCAGATTACCGGCTACCTTCCGATAATCCTCCTGTTGGCTTACACAATCCGGATAGAGTACGTCGTAATCGGTGATGTCATTGATTGGTCCGACCAGAACGCGATGGTATACCTCGTCACCTTCAAAGTCCTTGGTTTCTTCACTTGGTGACAACAACGGTAATATCGCATCTGCCGCATCGGATACGGCTTGTTTCTGTAATCCGGTAATTTCCACACCGAATTCCTTGCAACGGTCCAGGCTGTTTACATAATACTCTTTGACGTACTGCTGCATACAACGCGGTGCATTCTTCACTCTTTGCAGATCTTCACTCATCAGCCGGATGTGTTCCAGTAAGAAATCCGTAACCATTTCATCGCTGAAGTTCGATAACGTATAGACATAACTTGCCGCAAAGGTTGTTGAAAATTTCAATACGTTGGTATCAATCACTTCCAAAGTATCAGAGGACGTATGGTAATACTTGTCCGGCCATTGCCCCAGCATGATACAAGGGATATCAATCATGGTATCCGAGAAAATAATATGGTCACTGCCGCCGGAATACGGGGCAATCATACTGTTGACCGTCGGTACTTTTTCGCCTTCCAGGTTCCACTGCATCTTCTTCGCATACGACAGCGCATAGGCTGCCATACTTGTTACCGGACTTTGCAGGGCATAATGGGTACCGGTAATGGTAATCGGACCGTAACTTCTTCCCTGTCTTGCCCCGATCATATCCATATTGATGGCACCTTTGATGTGACGGTAATCGTTAAGCGTAGACAAGTACGCAAAGGAACCGGTCATTTCGGGAACGAGAATCAGACGGATGGTTTTTTTCAGTGACAGTTCACCGGCATCCTGTAATTTCTTTAATACCCGTAACGCTTCCATGGCACCGGCACAACCGCTGGCATTGTCGTTGGCACAGGCACGAGGATGACAGATATGGGCACTCATTAAGATTTCTTCACTCGTTTCTCCCGGTACTACCGCTTCCACAACTTCCATCTGTCCGTCATATAAAGACGCATCAACATAAGCACGGGCTTTCGGATACCGCGGTTTTGACGAATCTTGTTTCCACTGTTCTTCCATATCCCTGCATAGTTTCCGCAGTCTGTCTCCGACTCGCGGTGACAGCACAAACCCGAACGGTTTCGGTTCTTCCGATGTATGTTTCCACCAGAAGGAAATGTACGTCAACGTATCCAGAAGTTCATGACGTGTCCGGACTCCGTCAATTTCCATAATCATGTCATCAATCAGGCCAACCGCACCGTATTTCGTGAAAATATCATTTCCCATCTGTCGCGGCATACCGCTCACAAACGCCAGTTTTCCCTTTAAATCCAGCGTTTGTAAATAGTCGTCATCCAACCGTTCCACCAATACGATATCCAGGTCCTCATTCCGGTAATCGCACGGATAACTGCGCTGAATAATTGACATGTTTTCTTCCCGGAAATCACATACCCGTTCGTTCCAGTCCACGATATCCAGCCAGGCATCGGTACAATCCCATTCCTTGAACATCTTCTGACCCAGATACCACGTATTTTCATTAGCGGTAAACCGCAATACTTTTGCGTCAATTCCGTCCGCCTGTAATTTTTCACATGCCAGTTCACACGCTTTCCGGATTCCCGGCGAACATTGAATCCGATGAAAATTACTGATTTCCTTCACCGTATTGTACAAGCGTGTTTCGCTGATTTCCTGACGGATTTTTTCAACAGTTTTCTCCATAGTTATTCCTCAACTTTCAGATAGGTATCAAACCAGTCGCAGATAGCCTGTAACCGTTTGATCCGGTTGCTCGGTAATCCCACCCGGGATAAATTATGATTTTCCTTGTGGAACAATACCATTTTGGTTGGTATGCCGTGATTCATCAGTCCGGTAAACATACTGATGGCATCAGACATGTGACAGCGATAATCTTCATCAGACTGGATGAACAACGTCGGTGTGGTCGCATTCTTTACGTATTTCAACGGGGAATGATCCCACATCTGCATCGGCTTGTCCCATGGTGTCGTATCCATCTGTGCCATATTATCGCAATACCCGTTATCACAGATTAAACTCTTGGAGAAGTAATTGGAAATGCTTCGCTGGGATGCTGCTGCCGCAAAGCGGTTGGTATGTCCGATCATCCAGTTGCACATAAACCCGCCATAGGAACCGCCGCAGATACCGATTTTTGTGGAATCGATCATCGGATACCGTTCACATACAATATCGACGAATTCCATCAGATCGTCATAATCAATGGTTCCCATTTTACCGGTCAGATTCGCAAATTCTTCTCCTCTGCCATCCGCTCCCCGCGGATTGGTGTAGAACACGTAATACCCTTTGGATACCAGTACCTGCATTTCATGATGGAAGATACCGCCGAACACAACCTTCGGACCGCCATGGATTTCAAATACCGCCGGATGTTTCTTTCCGTCCTCTTCCGGGCACAAGACATATCCGTCCATCCACAATCCGTTCTTTGATTCATACCGGAAATAATCCGGTGAAACGATATCGGCATCATAGTCCGCATTCGGATTGTATAGTTCTTCTTCCCCAGTAAAGACTTCTTTTTCGAAATACTCAGTCATAACACAGCTCTTTACCGTTTCTCCGAAATTCATGTGGTAAATGCCTGCCAGCGTTTCTCGGAAGGCAATCATATAAATACCCGTATCACACACGTCAAAACTTAAAATCGAACCGACGTTATCACTTACCGTTTCCCACTCCCGGTTTTTGTTTAATTTGATCATCCGGGAATGATTCCATGCAGTCTGCAACACATACAGTTCACCATCGTAAACCCGTCTTGCCTTACCGCTGCCATAACTGGCATCTCCACCGACGGAACTGTAATTGTTGGCATCCAGAAAACGCAAGGCGGTGATTTCTCTTGTTGAAAGGTTGATGGTATATGCCCGCATGTTCATGCCGACCTGATCAAACGGGAAGGCTTCATAATACAACGTATTGTCATCCAGAAATGTAAGACCGGTATAGTTGTATCTGTGTGGCGCAAACAGTTCTTCCGTTTCTTTTGTCAGCCGGTTATACACAAACAGGCTGTTCTTTTCGTCAAACAGACAGTTGTCATCCGTATCGCCGTACACAATCCCGCTGTATACGATATACATATCGTTAAACGTGACAGCATCGACTTCGCAATACGGACTGCTGACTGGTGTCTTTTCCTTACTCTTTGCGTCATACATAAACAGACTGTTCCGTTTCTTATTGATAAACCCGCGTCCGTTGAACCAGAACGGTACTTCATCGAGGATTTCATAATCTTTTCCTAAAACAGCCTTGTTGTCATCTTCTTCCTGCTTGTTTAAATCGATGGTTTCGTGTACAAGATAGACATCATTTCCCATCGGTTCCATCATTCCCGCAAACGGTGTATGCAAGAAGGAAACGGCATCCCCACCGGTAATATCCAGGATGTAATAATCCTTTTCCTGTTTCGGGCAATCTTCCTCCCGTTTCGCGGAAAATACGATATGCGTGTTATCGTACCAGAATACGTTGGACACCCGGGAAGCAAGATCTTTCACTTCTTTATTTTCGGTATTCAACAGACACAATTCCCCGGCATATTCGTCCTTTTCGATATGTGTCCGGATAAAGAAGGCATGTTTCCCGTCTTTGGACAATTCTATTCCGGAGATAAAACGATACTTCAGCAAATCCTCAATCACAACCGGTTTCATATTCGTTTTCCTCCTTCAGGTACGTATTGTACCACTTCACAATTTCTTCCATCCGTTGTATCCGGTTCTTCGGCTTCCCGCTTCTGGATAATTCATGCGATTCGTTATGGAACAACGCCATTTTCGACGGTACGCCATGCATCTTCAAGGCCGTTAACATCGCTAAGCCTTCCACCATATAACACCGGTAATCGGCATCGCTGTGGATAAACAACGTCGGTGTTGTCACCTTGTCGGCATATTTTACCGGCGAGTGCCACCACAGTTTTTCCACATCTTCTTCGGTTGTCGTTGTATGCTGACTTACGGAAAACCGGACACCGATATCGGACGTGTGTTCAAAGGTAATCCAGTTGGCAATGCTGCGCTGGGATACCGCTACCTGAAAACGACTGGTATGACCGATGATCCAGTTGGTCATAAACCCGCCGTAGGACCCTCCGCCGACACCTAACCGGTTGGCATCGATATCCGGATACCGTCTGATGCATTCATCCGTAAACTCCATCAGATTGTCGTATTCCACCGTACCATACTTTCCGTAAATATCCGCAAACTCTTCCCCACGGCCATCACTGCCCCGCGGATTGCAATACATGACGAAATACCCTTCGTTTGCCCATAGTTGCATTTCCGCATGCAATACGGAACCGAATACCGTTCGCGGTCCCCCGTGGATATGCAAAATACCCGGATACTTCGTTCCTTCCGTATAACCGACCGGTTTCATCACATACCCGTGAACACAAACCCCGTCATTACCGGTATATTCAAGATATTCCGGAATACTTAAGGTATACTCTTTCAATACTTCACTGCAATTTGTAATCTGTCTGCCATCCAGCCAGATTTCACACAATCCCAGTCCCTTCATCGCACAGACTGCAAGATGTCCCTCACAAACGTCAAACTGATAAATAGCCCCGTCCGTTTCACAAACCGTTTCCGTCTTTCCTGTTTCATCCATCGTCATCAATACCGATGTTTCGTTGGCCGTATACACGTAATACAGTTTTCCTTTATACATTTTCGCAGAAATACCGCCACCCATCTTGGCATCCGAACCGACCGTACTGCCCACATCACCATGCAGACTTCCGATAAACTTTCTTGTATACGTATGCAGATCCAGTTCATACACTTCCGTACTTGCCACATCATCCTTCTGCGATAAGATCCACAGATGATTCTCGTCTTTCACCAGTAAATCTTCCACCCGGCAATCCGCAGGTACAATCTCTTTTTGTCCTTCATAAATACCGGCATTCTTCATCTTCATCGTTTCCGATACCGTACCGATAAAATAAACCGTATCGTTATGATATATCGCTTTGTGTACCTCCACGATATCCTCATTCACTTTTGTCAATTCTTTGGTATTGCGATCAAACAGATACACAGACGTACTTGTCCCGCTCACAAAACCGGCACCGTTGAACCAGAACGGCCAGCTGTCCAGTTCGTGATAGTGTTCGGGATTTTCCTGTTTTCCCTCCGGTACCGTAACCAGATACTTACCGTCACAAATATATTCGATATTCTGTACTCTGTGTGCGATACGGAAGGCTTCCTTCGATTCCCCACCGGTCAGAGGCAGGCGATAAAAGACCGTTTCTTCTTTTACCTGTTCACCCCGGCAATCCGTCATCAATAAGCCCAGATCATCCCACACATAGTTGCCTGCCGTTGTACTGTTCACATGCAAGATACGCTTGGGATCCTTCACTTCCGCAACGACAACTGTACTGTCATACCCGTTCTTTTTCAGATTCGGTTTCTTTGTGCCATACGCCACATAGTTTCCATCTGAAGAAAACACCGGACCATGCACATACGTAAACCGTAAGAAGGTATCCTTTTCAAATTTCATAAACACTTCCTCATTTCATACCTATTATTGTACAAAAAAATCTCCCGAATAGGAGATTTTAAGGAAATTCTTTATACAAGAAATTTCAGATAGAACAATGGTTGTTATTAAAACGGGATTGTTATTTCATGAATACTATAAGTCTAGAATTGCACTTGCTAAATCCGTGCAGGTAAATACTACATTTGCGTAGATTTCTTCTACGTTATCACCATTCGCATCTTTTGTGCGCTGTAAGCATCCGTATACCAGACCGTTTGCCTCACAAATCGCAAAGTAATATTCACCATCTTCATTTGTCCACACAAAGCGGGCCATAATCACATCGTGATTTTCTGCTGTGTTTGTGATTTCATATTCGGTCGGATAGTTGCATTGATAACCCAAAGCATTATAGAACGTCTTGAAATCTTCAGCATTCATTGTTTTGTGGTCTGCCTGCTTTGCGTCTACGTCCGTATGAATAATGTCATACGCATACGTAACTTCACCCGTCGGGAATACTGCCGTGACAGGTTTCATTTCTGCTACGGTTTCATCAATCAGCTCATAGCACTTACACCAGTTCCCATGCTCCTGTTTGACACCGCTCTTGCAATTGTTTGCCATGACTTCAATGGTTACTTCGTTGTCACTGCTGCAGAACTTGCCGTCTTTCATGTTCTCCATAAAGAACGGATGACTCTTATACGCTTGCTGGTCTACTGTTTCTTCTACAACCGGTTTTGGATCGTTGTTAACAGGAACAACCGGTTCTTCCTTTGCACATCCGCATGTCAGAAACAATACACTAATCAATACCGGAATTAAACTCTTTTTCATATTTTTCCCTCGTCTTTCTTATTGAATCCATGTAATACTGTGAATATAGAAGTATGGTTGTGATGAACTGTTCGTCACCTTCCAACGGATAGTCACAGCATTGCCGTTCCATGGATCCTTGGCATATAAATACGGTTCAGAACCATCTTCCGGAACTACTGCGCCATATACTGTTAAGGCGTGCAGCGTTGTTCCGCTAAGAATGTTGTCGCTACTGTTTTTATAACCCCATTGTCCGATAATTACAACAACCGGATGGTCATTGTTTTCAATCTGATTAATTACGGTATTAATATGACTCGCAGTCAACGTTGCACAGTCCGTCACAAACAACTCACAGTCACGACAAGTTAAGTTGATAGAATACCCACCATGATTTGTGAAATATTTCTTGATTGCGGTCTTGATTTTTGCCGGTCCTGCAATACCGGTACCAAAATATGTTGAACTTCTCAAAGTAGAAAGTAAAGAACTGTTTGATACACCATCCGCGATCAAATCCGGATAGGAAGAATCATATGTATCGATATAACGAATCAGCATCGCACTGGCAGCTGCCACACAGGACGAAGTATACGGTTGTTGAGAGATGCTTGTCAGCGTATGGTCCAAACGATACACACCGTCAGGATATACCGCACTTTTCGGAGCCGGTAAGGAAGAGCGTTCTCCAATCCATGCCAAAGCCGCAGATTCATACAGATCCTGCGTTCCGATGTTCATGCCGTCACGGGTGGAAATATATTCACCCTGTGTATTCTTTGTATAATAACTGAAAGGGCCAATATTGTATACAGTCGTCTCATTCCAGCTAAACGGAACTTCTCCCTCAAAGGATGCCTCCACAACACCCAAAACACCATTCTGGTTTCCTACTGTAATATATCCTTTCAAAATGTCATCTTCATGCAAGCGGAAGACAACACCGCTGGCGTTACCGTTGAAATCGTATGTTACTTTTTCATCATAAACAGACAGAGACTTCCAGTCGCTATCCATATCATATTCTGCAGATTTTTTCAGAAACAATTCTGCTTCTTCGCGAGCGACAGCAATAAAATCTTCTATCTTGCTTTCGTCTGCTAATAACCTAGTCGGGAACAATATACTTACAAATAACAATACACATAATAATAGTTTTTTCATAAATCATTTTTCCTTTCTATTCTGATAGTTTATCTATCTGACTTCATTATACCTTTCAAAAGGAACGTATTGATTTACAAAATTATAGCGAATTTTCTTTATACATTCGATGAATTTCTTCTGCTATTCTACCAATTTCACTATATTTATTAAAATATCTGAGATTATTAAGATAAATTTCGCGAATTAACATACACTTTATTTCTTGTTTCTTATATTTGGCAATAAGTTTGAGAAATTCGTTTTCCTCAAGTGGTTCTTTGTTTGCAACTTTTATTGCAAAATCATGAATCTCGCTCTTGGGACCATCTGTTTTTTGTTCTTTTGTAGTATCTCCTTGTTTATATTTTGCCATCTCATAAATAGCCCAGCAATCAACATCGCCTTGTGTGTTAATTACCTGCTTACAAACTTCTATACACTTTTCATACTTTTCATTTATTAACAAAGTCAAGGCTAATGCAAATTCTGTTTTTTCAATAAAAAGCGTGTTGATTTCTCGTGTGCGTAATTCATGTTTCAAATACCATCTCAATTGTTCAAATATATACTCTGCATACTGATAATTTTGTCGTACTAAATAGATACCTGCCTTGAAATAATCACTTAATACTAATAACGGATAGTTCCCTGAAAGTTCTGCGGAACGCACAAGAATTTCTGTATATACTTCCGTATCATGCAAAGGGCCACTAAAAGCTATTTCAAGCAACAAGCGAAAACAGCACAAACTTGTAATAAAATTATTCTTTCCGACTGAGTACGAAAGAATATCTTTAATCAATTCCAATTGATTAGGAGGTTCTTCCACAAACACATATAGCAACATCAAACAAATATATGCCTTTCCTTTGAATAAGTGTTTATACTGCATTAAATCTTCTAATCTCTCCGATACATCCTTTTGGTTTAAACGATCAACATATAACAAAAACAATTCATATATCTTTTTTGCCGGGGATCGAAGATAATCATCCTTTTTGCTTGTAATATCAGCTATTTTCTTGTTTGCATATTCTGTCATGTATTTCTTGGACTCCTCTAGCAGTTCAAGAATCTGTTCTGCTAGATTGTAATAATATGTCATATCGTCATAATAGTATGTCCCGAAGTATTCACATAACTTTTGCTTTTCTTCCGGAGTTGCCTGTTTTCTGCCTTTTTCTATTTCACTTAATGTGGACTGTGAAAGAAACAAGTCATTGGCGACAGCATTTGCCTTTTTCCCCGTTTTTTTTCTTTCTTCTTTTATAAAATGACCAAACAGTTCGTTCTGCAAAGTATACATGGTCTATCTCCCTATTATGAATTTCTTCATTTCCTTCTTTGCTCATAATATAACATAGTTACAATTTTTCGCAACATCTTGTCCGCGAATGGTCGATATTCCGGCATGAACGGTAAAAAAAGAACCGCAACGTATCAATACTCATACGTTACGGCCTTCTTTTATTGTTGCTTTCCGCAATGGTTACAGAACCGGGAATCAGCATCTATGGTCTGTCCGCAATATCTGCAGGTTGTTCTCCGGGAGGAGTCGGAGAACCCTTCTTTCATTGCTTTTGCGATATCACTATCGGCATCTTTGTAAACGGATGCCTTTCGTTTTGCTAAATCATGATAATCGTCTTCATGACGATCGTATATATCTTTTTGTATATCAACACCTAAGTCTGCTGCAGTACCGGACAAATCACGAATCGTATCGTAATTGTCATCCAGTACTCTTTTTGTCATCCGTATTTGACGACCCATCATTTTGCTTCGTACCGTCGGGCTGAAGATTGACACAATCACAAATCCGAATCCCAGTAAGGTAATCACAAGCATGATTGTGAAGATGGCATCAAAATGTTCAAACAGGAAATCTGTCATATCAGATTATCTTTATGCCAGAAGCCCGAAGAATCCGACACATATAAACATTGCCAGTAAGAGGAATCCCAACGGAATCGAAATCAACGTAACGGCTATCGACAACACAGCTCCGATGATTCCGCATACGGTTTTCAGTCCCCACCAGGAAATCTTAATCATGGATACGAACATCAGAATTGATAAAATCATAAGTAATAACATATTCTTCACCCCTTTTGGTTACTTATATTCTACAGATAACCCTTCATCGAATACATGGCAAACAGTGCGAATTAAACGGTGCTATTTCGCCAAAGAAAAAGGTGACGATTGTCACCTGATTGCTTAGATTAACTTGGAACCGCATGCCGGACAGAACTTTGCCGTACCATCCGTAACCTTTGCGCCGCATTGTCCGCAATACCGGACGGTTGCCGGTTTTTCATGTCCGCACGACGTACAGAAATTGGTGGAATTGACGGCACCGCATTCCGGACATTTCCATTGTCCCGCTTCCAGTGTCGGTTCCGTTTCGGTTCCTTCTTCTTCCACACCTTCAAACGGATCGGTAAATGTCTTACCCGTCATTACCTGCATCAGCGTGTTCGCCTTATCACACGCTTCCTTATACTTGTCATTTGTTTTGGAATCGATGTTATCCGCTAACTCAAATCCGATTTCATCAATAT
This sequence comes from Erysipelotrichaceae bacterium, assembly GCA_021442745.1. Classification (GTDB taxonomy): domain Bacteria; phylum Bacillota_I; class Bacilli_A; order Erysipelotrichales; family Erysipelotrichaceae; genus RGIG4607. Next base: position 16,190 of record JABUSI010000405.1, read on the forward strand.
AGTCATGCTTGATTTCCATCTTCACATAGAACGTGTAGTTGTACGTATATTTCGGAGGATTGTAAGAAACTTCCTTTCCTTCTTCATCCTTTTGTTTTTCTTCCTTTTTATTGTCCTTTACGGTAACGGTTACGTTGCTGACATCCTTTACGCTTAACATATCCGCATTGACTTTCCGGAAATCTCTGCCACCGTATACCACAAAATGTTCTTTCGACTGATCAAACGTCACGGTATAGATTTCTCCGCAAACCGATTCTCCTGCCACAAACGTATTCAGAATCACACTGTTCTGTTCCCGGTACTTCAGTTGTTTTTTGATGTCTTCCACCGTTGAACGTCTTCTTCCGGTAAACCAAGGAGATAACTTGGATGCACAATCCTTACAACAGTTTCCGTCATCCAGTTTCTTGTTTCCTAAGAATTTGATTTCTTTTCCGCAGATATCGCAATACTTTTTATCGAACAGTCCCATACTCTCTTCTATGACAACCTGTGTTGTCATATACTCCTTTCCATGATGTTACACTCATAATACTCTACTTGCATTATATCGTATTTTCCTTCATTCGTACAAAAAAACGTGATTTCTCACGTTTATCCGAAGATGGTTAAGATACCGGCAGATGCCAGTCCCATAATGATACCGGCTAATACCACACCGCCTGTACAGGCAATGACACTCTTTTTGAAGTCCATATCCAGAATACTGGCAGCCAGTGTTCCTGTCCATGCTCCCGTTCCCGGCAAAGGAATTCCTACAAACAGAAACAACGCATAATACAAGCCTTTTCCGGCTTTTTCCTGTAACTTCTGTCCGCCCTTTTCTCCTTTTTCCAGAAAGAAGGTGAAGATCCCGCCAATCAACGGTTTATCACTTCCCCAGATTAATACTTTTCTGGCAAAGAAGAAAATCACCGGTACCGGCAGCATATTCCCGATAATACAGATAATATAGGATGGCAGAACCGGTAATCCCATTCCGATCGCCATCGGAATTGCCCCACGCAACTCAATAATCGGAATCATGGAGACAATAAAAATCAATACATATTTCTCTAACATACTTCATTTCCTTTTCAGATATGTACTATCTTACCAAATATCTATTCCGTTTCATATACCCAAGTCATAATTCCGCCGAATTCACGGATGTCGGTATAACCCATATCAGCCAGTTTCTGACTCGCGTCTGCACTTCTTCTGCCGCTCTGGCAATATACCAGAATGGTTGCGGACTTGTCCGGTAATTGTTTCGGCGGAAATAACAGGATTGTTTCGTTCGGAATGTTGATGGCTCCCGGTATGTGCCCTCCGTTAAATTCATCCGGTGTTCTGACATCAACCAATATGTATGGTTCACCGGAGTGCATATATTCATACGCTTCTTTCTGTGAGATGTGCTGATACGTTTTCATAAAAATCCTCGTTTCTTTTTATCATGGAAGAATACAACAGAACAGATTGTATTCCAAGTTACATGCATATACATTTATACTGATTAGGATAATGTAGTTGAATTTGATTATTACAGATTATCAATTTGTTCTAAAAGATCAGGAATATCTTGCTTTAATGTCATAAATACGATATTCAAGTCAACACTTCCATAATCATGAACGACCCTATTACGCATACCGTTTAATTCATTCCATGAAATTTGCGGGTGATTTTTCTTATATTCATCTGTTAATTTCTTTGCATTTTCTGATATCTGAATCATTCTGAACATCATGGAATCCAGAAGAACCTCATTGGTATTTAACTCTTCTATTGTAATGTCTTTCATGTGAGATACTATAAAACTTGTATCCTGTTTTATTCTTTTTAAATAGTAGAAATCATCCTTTATGTTTGTCATAAATCTTAACTCCTTCCTTTAGTACCTCCCTCGTCAAATCCAGATTATTTCTCAACTGATTAAAATCCAATACATCGACTTTTTTATTCAAAGTTGTTCTTAATTCCTCAACCAACCCATAAAACTTCAATCCGGAAACAGTCGTATCGACGAGCAAATCAACATCACTGTTCGGTAATGCCGTATTTTTTGCATAAGAGCCAAACAAATAACAAAACGATACATCATAGTTTTCAAAAACATCCGCGCATTTATTTATAATATCTTCCAAATCCAGAATCCCATGTTCTTCATCAATCTGGTTTATTTCAGACAATTTAGTTAATAAATACTCATATTTTAAGGTTCCTTTCTTGTTAACGTCATTTTCATAGGTTTTATACGTACGCAAAGACACTCCGGTTAATATTGCCGCTTGCTTCTGTGTGAGTTTTTTCTCTGTTCTCATTTCTTTAAGGTTCTTCATAATTGCACCTCCAAATTAATATTAGTGCAATTTTTGCACCCATTCAATATATATAGTGCAATTTTTGCACCATATTTCTTTCGTTAGTGCAACTTTCCGTCGATGAGTTCCTCTTTCTTTCGCGAAAGCAGACTTTTCCCTACGATTTGTTCGAGTCTCTTACGCACAGTTTCAATGTTAGGGTATTGCCCGTAAGCTTTGCCCCTACCTTTTTAAATGATAATATTCATTATTGTTAACCAACATGATACATCCTCCATCTTATTTCGATTTGATTACTATTCACTTCTTAATTCCTGTTGAATTGTGTGTCTTCATATTTCACTATATTTTACAATCGTAAGTTCCCTATTTTTTACTGCATCGATTTCATATAACAAAAGTCATCTCGTTTATTTTCGCAAAACCTATTTTCTGTGTTTTATCATTAAATACCTGACATATAAAAACTCTGACGAGAAAAAAATGTCAGAGCTTCATGATACATTTATTTACTATTTGCTTTCCCATTCTTTCTTCAGAATGGCATATTGCCATGTATTCTCATACACCGGATTTCCGTTCTCATCTTTAATGAAGGAGACAAATTCCAGAAATTCTCCTTCCTTACGCATTCCCAATCGTTCACACAGTTTCTGACTGGAGCGGTTATAGTCTTCCGTAAAGGCATAGAGGCGACGTACGTTCTTCTCATAAAAGAGCCAGTCGAAATACGCATGCACGGCTTCGTATGCATACCCTTTTCCCTGATAATCCGGATGCAACATCCAGCATGGGGAAAACGTATCCGTATCCTCCTGTGTCGGATCGGTACTTTCCACACCTCCGAACAGTTCTCCGATTACCTTACCGGTATCTTTCAGCACAATGGCCAGATAGAATTCATCCGATTTACGGTTTCTGATTTCTTCTTTTAACGCTTCCATACTGTCCGGTTTCATATCATAGAAACAGTGTACGGTCGGTTCTTTCAGATATTCATAAACATCGGAAACATCGGATTCTTCAAATGTCCGGAGAATCAATCGTTCCGTTACGATTTCCATGCTTATTCACCTTTCACAAAAGCCACAAACGCTTCAGCCTGCTTCTGCAGTTGTTTCTGATCTTCCTCTGTCAGAACCAGTTGATTTGTCTGCCAGCTTTCCGCACCTAACACTACACCGGTTTGTTCCGGCAACACGTCTGCCTTAATCTGCTTCAGCAATTCACACAGACGTTCCCTGGAATAGGAAGCACCGCTCTTTCCGGCTGCACCGCTGATGGCTGCTTTCTTACCCGCAATTGCCGTACCGGAAGCGTAATTACCCGGTTCCAATGGACGGGAAAGCCAGTCTGTCAGATTCTTCAATACTCCGGTATAACTGTGATTGTATTCCGGAGAAAAGAACCAGAGTCCATCTGCCGATAACACTTTTTTCCTTACTCTTGCGATGACTTCAGGAACCGGAACTTCCCGATCCTGATTCATAAACGGTACGTCACTGTAGTCAAGAAAGGACACCTCTGCCTTTTCTTTCAACAGTTCCGCTGCCTTTTCCGCCAACTGACGGTTAAACGATTCTTTCCGTAACGAACCGACAATCATTACTATCTTCATATGTTTCCCTCCGATTTATCCGTTTTTCTGTTGTTCCTGCAACAAATCTCTCACCAGATACGTTAAAAACTCCTTGCATTTCCCACACGTCTTTCCGCATCCGGTTTTCTGTTGTACTTCTTCGAACGTTGTTGCGCCGGCTTTGATGGCATCTTCAATCTTACCGTAAGTAATGTTCCGGCATTCACATGCGATTTTATTTCTGTTCATGATCTGTTCTCCCGTTTTTATTCTTTAAACAATTTGTTTCGTAATTCGATATTCAGTTCCAGTAATTCCTTCAGCAAAATGACGTTGCGTGATGCGGTATCCGGTTCGTACTCCCTGGACCACAACGGAGGATACACAATCATTCCTTCCGATTCTTCCAGCGTATCCGCAAAGTTCTCCCATGCGTCCCATAGGAACGGTTCATAGAATTCTGCAACATTTCCGTTGTCCAGCCAGTACAAGAACTGCGAATGCTTCATTTCCGTTTCTTCGAAATCCAGTGTATCCGGCGCAAAGTACAGGATATTATCTTCTGTGTCTTTCACAAAAGCTCCGCCAAAGATATCCATAGCCACTATCAGATAATTCGGCAGCAAATCCGTTACCACCGGCGGTTCATAGAAACGAAGTGCTTTCTTCTTTATTACGTTTCCCAGCTGTTCTTCCTTCATGGCTTCTTTGTTCACAATGACATCGACTTGTACTTCATAATCTCCGGTATTGTTCGGATCTGCAAGTTCCCATCCGTCTTCGTACAGTCGTTTATATACTTTGGGAAACTCTTTGACCCGGAAATTCATATTCTTAATATCGAATGCCTTCATATTGATCCATTCCACACCAAGCCAGTTACGGATTTCTTCGTATTCCTTTCCGCTTCCCTTACGGAATGCTTCCGCAATTTGTGTAAGCCCTCCGGGACCACCGCAATCTTCAATGATTCCGTAACCGTCACCATCCAATATTCTCGGGAGTTCTTTTCCGGGAAGATCCGGATCTCTGAACACCTTTTCGAGAACAACTTTCACTCTCCATCCGTCCCCGAAATCATAGTCAAACCAGAGTTCATCACCCGGAACTTTGATGACTTTATGCAGTTTTGTTTGAGAAGGATCCATCGCATACTTGGAAGTACCGAAATCATCGTATTCATCCGGCAAAATGTATTCGATTTCTTTTTTCATAAAGTACAGCGGTTCTTTTGAATCCGGATGCCGGTTGTAGTTTTCTTCAATCGGCTGGATAAACCGGAACAGGTGCGATGCTTCCATCCGATACATTGCCATTAAGATGTATCCCAGACGGGCAACCGTAATATTCTGCATAACCTGGAAGCGTCTCCACATTTTCGGTTCGTAATCTTCTAATTCCGCATACAATTCGTAAATCGGTTGTGATGCCATAGTATGTTCTCTCCTTTGCAACTAATTATAATACCTTAATTCTTGAGGCAGCCTACCGGAACAACATAAACATTATCCTTACGACGATATGCATAATTTCCGGTTCCAGTCAGCACCATTAAAAATGCGGGTGCTTTCATCTTATCCGTATCGATTTTCTTTGCCAACGTTTTCAGATTTTGTGCGCCTTCCTCAATCAATCGGTCTCCCCCTAGTTTGATTTCAACCAAACCGTAAGAACCGTTTCTCAGATGAATAACCGCATCACACTCTACTCCGTCTTTATCACGATAATGGTACACATTTCCATTCAAAGAATCTGTATATACCCTTAAATCTCTTACACACATTGTCTCAAACAGGAAACCCAAAGTATTTAAGTCCGCTATTAAATCCTGAGGTCCAATCCCAAGAGATGCAACCGCAATGGACGGGTCTGAATAATATCGTGTATCAGACGAGCGAATTGCCGTTTTAGACCGAAGATTCGGATTCCATGCCGGCATATCTTCCACAACGAAAATTTTCCGAAGTGCATTTGTGTACAACGCAACCGTTTCTTCACTGATGGTTCCGTCATCATTTATCGATATATCAGCCGCTAATGCCGCATTCGATGTTTGTGTTCCTTGATTTCTGGCATAAGACCGCATAAGCCTTTTTACCCGCTCCGGGTTTTTCTGAATATTATCTGCACGGTTAATATCGGAACGAACAACCGCATCATAATAATCCGTTGCCTGATTCAACGCAATTTCATCCCGCATTTCTGTTGTCTGCGGCCAACCTCCACGGCAAATCAAATACGCCAGACGATCGATACTCAGGTGCGATTCGCCATCAACAGAATCAGGTGCTGCAAACAAATCTTGCAGACTCACTTCCCCTGTGGATTCTCCGGATTCATACAAACTCATTGGTCGCATTGTTAACCATGTAAAGCGTCCTGTACCCGAATGTGTAATTTCCTTTGTTTCCACAGGAACAGCAGACCCTGTCAGCACAAATTGTCCCATTTCTCCTCTGTGATCCACTTCAAATCGAATCGCATCCCATAATTTCGGCGCAAGTTGCCATTCGTCAATCAAACGAGGAGTATCGCCGTTAAGAAGTCTTTTGGGACTTATTTCCGACATCGTTATATTTTGCGCTTTTGTTTCAGGATCATCCATGTAAAGTATGCTGGCTGCTATCTGTTCAGCTGTTGTTGTTTTTCCGCACCATTTAGGTCCTTCTATCAGAACAGCACCTTTACCCTCAAGTTTTCTCTTCAGAATTTCATCCGCTATTCTTTTCTTATATTCTTTCATAGAGGCCCTCCTTTATTCCTGTTACTGTATATTATACGTGTTCTACACGCAATGACAACAATTTTCCGATACTTGGCGGAATATTTTTCCGTCATTTGACGAAATATATTTCCGATACTTGGCGAAATATTTTTCCGACGTTTGGCGAATTTCCCAAACTTATATGTACAATCTGAACAAACAAGTTATATACTTCGGGTTATTTGGTTTCTGTGACAAACTTATGTAACTTCAGCTTCTGCTACTACTGCATCAAAAGAAAACCCTGCAGAACTCAAATCCGCAGGATCACACGCATACTATTATCTTGTTCGTTCTGTCATCCGATAACGGAAAACAGAATCAGAGTTCCGATCGCTACACATCCCTGGCAGCAGATATTGGATAGTTCAATTACCCAATGCACCCGTGCATCTTTCAGGTTCCCCTTGACTCCGATACCGATCAGCAGAAGATACAGCGCAATGGCCACACTGTAGAAGATGACCGGTGTAGTGTTTCCCATACTCAGGGATTTGTTGATTAGGGAAATGTATACCAGAAGATATCCTACTCCACCGATGAGTACGGCAATGTTATTAAACTTCTTCGTTTTGAGATATACCAATGCCAGAAATATTGCAGATACAGCGATAATAGCCAGAAATACCGTCGTATCAATCGCCAGAACGTTCTTAATCAACATCAGTCCGGACAGAAAGATACCGGAATTCACATAAAACACCAGATTCACCGGTAAACTGAACGGTATTTTTCCTAAACCCACCAGAAGCTTAACCGTAGGAATTGTAAAGCCGAATATCAGCGATACAATCACTCCCAGAATATAAAGCCAACTCCATGGGGCACCCATTACCTGACTCAGATGGGTAATGATGGTAATGGAGGTGATGCTGTAAAGAATCGGATTGCCGTAATCCGTAAGTCCGAGTGCTACGGAAAAATTATCTTTTTTATCAATGTTCTTTTTTGTCATATCTGTACTTCCTTTGCGTATTCCAAGACAAAACCGTTTATTTTACGATGTTTCGTCCCGGTCTGTCTGATGGAACTATCATTTCCATCTCCTTTGACTATATAAGAATAGGCTCTTAAGATTACACATAGATAAACTTTCCGGAAAGTACCGACAATTTTGTATCTGGTTCTACATCCTCGTATTCTGACCGCTTTATACATTTGCCTGTTTTCCCGTTGTTACTTTATAATCATGGCCTTTCCCATCTTATTTTTCAATTCAATCACCGGAACGCTTTTTGTATCCTTCTTTCATGATTTTCTTTAATCTGCTGTTATTATCAAATACGTCCTCTGATAAATTGTTTATATCCAGAAGATTTGCAATACACCATTCCGGATCTTGTGTATGATACACATAGTAAACGGTATTCATTTGCTTATAGTTAAACAACTTCATAACAAAACTTACCGGTTGTTCCCTGGTATACGAAATGTATCCGTACATATACCCGATCCAGAACAAGGCTCCTTTGGAGTATTTCTCTTTCCCATAGGAAGTCTCTCCGAACTGCTCCGTAATACTACGGATAGATTCGCTTGCGTCAAATGATATGTACACATTGTTATCCAGACTTTTTAACACGTCTGAATGGATAAATCTTCTCATAAAAACCGGACTGGAGCACGTTAATTCCTCAGACCGTTCAAACAGATTTCCCAGATATTCCGCTTTCAGCAAACCATTATGATCAAATTCTCTCATTTCAGTATTTCCTCAATATATAACCCGTTTTTATATTCTCTTTTTGCGAGTTTTAATTTCGTGTCTATTTCATATCCTCTTTCAACCAATGACGTTCTGCAGTTTTCCCGTTCCGGAATGCACAGATAATACTTTTCAATCGGATGTAACCTGTTAATAGCCCGGTCTGTTTTAAGTACGTACTGAAAACCTAATTTTGATGCAGACAAGGAGTGAAGCGCTACATCCGCATTGATTTCACCATCTGTGAACTGAGCCATAATATAAAACATTTTATTGTCGGCAATCGGAGCTATTACAACATCAGCATTTTCAACTTCGGATACAATTTTCTGAATCATTGCGTTATTCTCATATTTTTTAACAGTTCCTCTGTAATAACAAATTGCAAGCATCCACTCCAAATCACACATAAATCTTTTAATTTTAAGACCATCCGGCGAATATCCGAAAGAATACACCGAAGAGTTCTCTTTCTCACACACAAAAGATAGCGCTTGGCGATAGGTTTCTCCCAAATAAAAACCTTTACCAAAATCACAATTCTCTCTGGACCCGTTTACACGAACTACATCAATTCCTTCTTTCGATCCATGAAACAGAATCAACGATCCACTGTCTTTCAGTAACTCCTCTTTTATGGAATTCATACGGTAATTTTTTCTGTACGCATATGCATAGATTTTTTCACACACATCGTTTCTTGCCTTTCCGCTGCTCTGTATTTCCATCAGGGTAGTACGAGATACTCCTGTTTGTTCAGCAAATTCCAGACTATTCATTTGTTCAGATTCCATTAAAAACGCAAGATCTTCCACAAGTTTATACTCACAATGAACATTCACCATAACCGGAACACCTCTTTTCTTTCTTTACCTTAATTATATAGCGAATAACTTGTTTGTTCAACTTGAACAAACAAGTTTATATATAAGATTTGTTTCGTATCTGCAATCATTTTATATTCTTCTTATCGACTTCTGATTTTACTTTCCGCAAAGCACAAATATAATCAAATCATCACTTGAAACTTAGGGGACAAGTCCCCGATATTTGAAGCGAGAAGACAATTTCTTCTTTGTGCATACCCTGCTTTTCGCAGAGCTTCTGGCAGGGAGAGAAGGTGTCGCAGTCCTCCTGCGTAGGATCCGTGCTTTCCGGATGTCCGAAGAGCTCTCCGATGACCTTGCCGGTGTCTTTCTGCTCGATGGCAAGGTAGAATTCATCATCTAACCGCTCGGCAGCAGCCTTTAGGCAACCTCTGAGTCAGCAAGCTTCCTATCATAGAAGCAGTGCACAGTTGGCGCCTTCAGATATTCAAATACATCTTCTGCATCCGACTCCTGGAACGGACGCAGGATAAGTCTTTCTGTGATAATTGTCATTGATCGTTCCTCTTGTCA